>NZ_JBSXOQ010000122.1:0-92653 GCF_056859495.1 Sphingobium sp. L-44
CATGCAGATCGAGGGCATGGCCGCCCTTGCCACACCCATAACCGAGGAGGTTCAGCCGCTACAGATTACACCCAAGGCCGCCTGAAAATGCAGCCCGATGGCCAGCACCGAAATTACACCACATTGACGGACGTGACCGAAGATAAGCCCCGAAAGGCTCGGCGCGTGGATTCGTTCTTGGGATACAGGGCTCTCCTCAGAGGCTATATTCCACTACATGACCCTCGGCATAAAGGGCGGCGCAACACCTGCTGATCCTTCCGATCTCGGGCGGTGTCTGCGGCTCCTTGAGTGCTTTCCTGAATGGAAGCCGCGCATGGTCGAAATGTCCGATGTCAGCAAGGAATGGGCTTTGCTGATCCCGCACTGGAGCGCGATCGAGGCATCTTTTTTGGCTGAGGCGGGCGGCTCATTGCCTGGCCGTTGCCAGAACTGGAGCGCGCCAGCCACCTACGAAATGATGCGCGACGTTTTCTACTTCCGCAAGGACGGCATGCTGTTTTCGCGGGCGGCGTTCCCTGACGAACAGGTGCCCGCATGACCCCGCCCCGCAAACACCCCGCGCCCAAGCCCTTCCAGCCAACGCCCAAGAAGGTGGGCCAGTGGGTCCTCAAGGGTGGGGAGTTCGTCAAGGTGGAGGAATGTCGTGGCTGAGCAGAGCAATGACTATAAGCGCGGATATGCTGCTGGCCGGCGGCGCGAAGGCCGCGAAGAAATCGACCAGGCGCGCCAGCATCAGCGCCACATGGCTCGCTATGCGCTGGCTGCTGCTATCGCGCCCGGCATCATTGAACGCCCTTGGGTCAAGAGCAACGGCGAGCAGATAGCCAGCGCATCCGGCATCGCTGGCACGATCACCTATATCGTTCTCGAAGTCGAAAAGAGGCTGGGATGAAACACTACGGCACCGACACCTGCGTCGAATGCGCCGCGCCCGCCGGTCACACGCTGATCTGCGACAAGTGCGCCGCCGAGAAGGGCTATGCCAACGACAACCGGGCGCGGAGTGACTTCGTTGATGATGTCGATCCGGCTGCGAGGGAGGAGGTGAAGTCATGAGTGAAAAGCGCGACATCGCTATGATCCGCGCCTTGCAGACGGTCATTGGCGAAATGGGCGACATGCCTATTCCGATCAGCGCGCTATGGCTTGAACGGCTCATCAACCGGGCCGGGGTGCCGTGCGAGATTTACGACTGCGAGGCACGGGAAGTCGATGCCATCGCGTTGTCGGCCCTCTGCACGCTGGCTCTCCGCAACTGCACTTTCCGTCACTACGAGGCCTCGGCTCCAGCGATCGAATGGACGCCAGCACCTGATGAGCCGGGCGCCTATCGTGTCGGACACAGCCTGCAACCGCATGTGGCTGATGCCATGTGCGCCAGCGTCTGCATCGGTGGCGGCGCTTTCAGCACGATCCCCAATCCGATGGCTGGGTATACCGGCAGCTTGGGATGGCATCTGACGTGGGGAAATGTGCAGCCGTTGGCGCTCACTGCTCGCAGTATGATCGAGAGCTACGAATATCTCATCTCAGGGTCGATCAACATGAAGGAGGCGACGCACCGGCTTCGGCTGCTGCGTAGTGCATATCGATCGCTGGCCCTGCGCGCGCGGGCGGGAGGTTTGTGATGGCTGGACACTACCATGTCGGCAAGCAAGTCCTGCGCGCCGATGGATCGCACTACGCTGACGCCGCGTCCGTCGAGATTGCGGCTGATATCGTTGCCCTGCTGGATCGGTTGGAGGCGGCTGAGAGGGGATGGCAGCCGATTGAGACGGCGCCGAGGGATGAAAGCTTCTTTCTCGCATACTGGCCGGTTCACACGCGAGAAGATCGCGTCTGCGCCACAAGGTGGAGCCACGATGCGATCGATGGATATATGGGTAGGTTTGTCGATGTGGCGGATCATATCGACTGGTGCCAGCCCACCCACTGGCGCCCGCTTCCCGACGCGCCCGCCATCCGGGAGGTGAAGCCGTGAGCGAGATGATCGAGAGGGTGGCCAAAGCCATCTACGAGGAAGACGACCCGTGGCACAAGGCATGGCCGTGGCCCAACCTGAACGAAAGTCAGGGGTCGCCAGAGCCATATCGACGGATCGCCGCCGCAGCCATCAGGGCTATGCGCGATCCGAGCGATGCCATCTTGGACGTGATGCACGATCGCATCCAAATCCTTGTCGACCCGGCCAAGCGGACCGCCGATATCCAGAATAATCGCGACCTATGGCAAGCTATGATCGACGCCGCTCTTGTGGGGGAGGGGTGAACCATGGGGAGCGAGAAAACCGGATCGACGGTGCTTGACCGCGGCAAGCCTCCATCTGAGTGGGTTGCCATCCTAGCCTCCAGGGGATTCCCGGTATCCGAGCGGACCTTGCGAGAGAAAGCGCATCGTCTGGGAGCGTGCCACAAGATCGGCCGCGTGATGCTCATCACGCCGGCGCAAATTGACGAGATTATCGGAGAAAAAAGATGCCGCTTGAACCCTATCGCAGGGGCGCGGTCTGGTGGGCAAAGGGCCGGGTCGAATATCTCGGCAAGCCAATCACGGACTACTACCGATGCAGCACTGGAGCATCTGAAGCGGCAGGCGCGTGGGCGTGGTGCCGCGACGAAGAAGAGCGCCGCATAAACGAACATGTCCTTGGCGCCAACCGGACGCTGACTTTTGCGGAGGCGGTCATGGTCTACCCGGCGAATGCGGCGACGGCAAAATATCTGATCCCGATCGTCACCGAATGGGGTTCCAAGCTGCTGTCCTCCATCGCGCCGCGCGATGTGCGCGCGCTCGCCCGCAAGCTATATCCCGACGCTTCCACCGACACATGGACGCGGCAGGTCATCACGCCGGTGCGCGCTATCATCAACAACTTCCGCGACAGCGAGAAGGGCGAGGCGTTCAGGGTCAAGGGGTTCTCCAAGAAGGAACGGCTCGACCAGGACAAGCGGCGCGGAAAGCGCAGCCGCGTCCGCAAAGAGCCGGGCAGTTGGGAATGGCTCCTGCGGTTCCGCCAGCACGCGCCCCAGCAGCATGCAGCCTTGGCCTTGACGATGTTCGTGACCGGCGCGCGGATCAGCCAGGTTGTTGCCATGCACCCGAAGGATCACTGCAGGCTGGACGAAGGGATGATCTGCATTCCTGCGGCGAAGGGTCACGATGACCGCTGGCTTTCGATCCCGGCTGAACTGGTGGACGAACTGCGTGCGTTGCCGCTGATGTATATCCGGCGGACGAAGCGGATACCGGCAAACCTGCGGCTTTTCGGATTTGCTGGGCGGTCAGGCCCGATCAAGGGATGGAAGAAGGCATGCGAAGAGGCGGGGATACCTTACATCCCGTTCCACGCCGCTGGCCGGCACGGCTTCGGGCAGGAAATGAACGTCCGCCAGGCGATCGATGAGAAGGCTGCCGGCGAGTTCGGCGGTTGGTCTGACACCGCCCTGATGAAGCGCACCTACACGCATGCCGAAGGTGTGGCGGATAAGGTGCATGACGCCTTCTATCGCGGCCTGAAAGACGCCGAAAAACTGACCGGAATCACACTTTCCACTAGCCGTGATTCGTACAATTCGAGTACACTGGCGGATGAGGAATGACTAATATGTCTTTTGATTCAATTGCCTGCAAGGAAGTGCATACTTCCTTCACACGGGTGGGGTCACAGGTTCAATCCCTGTCGCGCCCACCATGATTTCAACGATTTGCGTTGAAGCATGGCTGGAGATATCCAACATCGGTAGTTGACCGTTGCAGCCACAGACCAGCACCGGCGCTTCTATGTGCCCTCGGCAAGTCGATGGTTGCCGCCGAGGATGAAGCGAAGCGAGCAATTTCGCCCTCATCCCCGGCCATCACAGTCTCTCACATATCGTCGAAGCGCGGGGCGCCTTCGAAATCCGCCTGCCCGAACGGCTTGTCGGTGAAGAGATAGGCATAATAATAATTGCGCAGCCTGGCATGGAAGGCGCGGATGCGATCCTGATAGGCGAATTGCGCCTGCATGTCGGTGTCAGCGAGGCGGGCGAGCAGTGCCTGCACGCCGACTGAGGGCAGCAGCCAGCCGACCGAATGGGCGGCAGCATCGCGCGCCTCGATCCCGTGGCGGTAGGCGATTGCCTTGGGCGCGACGCTTTCATCGCCGACTTGGTGGAAGGCGAAATACCATTTCCAGTGGAATGCGTGGCCTAGCGGCGGGCTGTCCTTCCATTCGGGATGGCTGGCATAGAAAGCCCGCATCGTCTGTTCGCGCGGAATGTCCCAGGCACGGTTGACCGCCTCGCGCTGGGCGAGCGTCAGTTCCACGCCCTGGCCGACCGGGATGGCGCGATTGATCGCGACATGGGCGATGGTCGGCAGCAGAAGAGTCAGCAGCAGCCACAGGCCGGCAAGCGTCGCGGCATTGGTGACCGAACTCCAGCGCAGCCGTCCTACCAGCAGCGTGACGCCAATCCAGAAGGCGAGATAGAGGGCGACGAGGCCCAGCACCGCCAGCAGCGGGAGAAGCTTCACATGCGAGAGGATTGCGCCGATGGTGACAGGCAGGGCGAGCGCGAGGAACAGCAGGCCACCACGCAGCAGCACACGCCGTGCCCAGAGATGCCGTCCCGACCCTGCGAGCGCATCGAGCAGGCGCAGCCGCCCGGCTTCCCGCTCGCCCGAGACCAGGTCATGGAACAGGGCAATCACGAACAAAGGCGTCAGATAGACGAGCACGAAGGCGAAATCGAAGCGACCGGGGAGGGCGAGTTCGGGATTGAACGCCTCGCCATCGTAAAGCTGTGCTTCCAGCCCCAGTGCGCGGACACGCAGGATGTAAGGTGCGACGTCCCGCAAGCCGAGCGCCACGAAGGCGAGCGGTGCGGGCGCATCCCAGGTGGCATGGAAGCTGTAATAGGCCGCGTTGCCGGGATCCTGTGTCTTGCCGGCCCATTGCGCGACGGCGGCGATATCCTGTGCCTGTTTCGGCTGGATGCGGGCGATGACGGCGCGCTGCCGGGCGACTTCGGCCATGCCGGCAGCGACCGAGGCGATGGCGAGCAGGGCGACGAGCAGCAGCGCCAACAGCGCCATGCGCGAGCGCAGCAGCAGGCGCAGTTCATGGGTGAGGAGGGTCATGGACGGGCTTTCTGAAGATGGCGGGCGACGGGCAGCAGCGCCAGCAGCGCTAAGGCCAGCCAGGCGAGCAGCAGGCCCAGGCCGGGCAGGCTGGCCGTCACCAGGTCGCCGGCGGTCGGCGCGATGAAGCGGAATTGCGGGATCGACTGCCAATGATCGGCGGAGATGCGCTTGCGCTGATCGGCGCTGGCATCCTTGGCCTTGTCATCGGCATAGCTGACGGCATCCGCCTGCAACTGGTTGAGATGCTGGACCATGGCGAAGCGATAGGCTTCGGCCTGAGCGAGGAAGCGGCGATGGCCCGCAAGATCGGTGCCCGCGGCTGCCATCGACAATTGCCGCAGCGAGATGGCCGGGCTGATGATACCGAAGCCGTCGGTCAGCCGGCTCTGCGCCTGCTGGATCGCGAAGCTGCGATCGGCATAGTCGTCGAACAGCCCCGACGTCAGCTTCTCGCCCTCGACCGCGAGCAGGCCGTTATAATTGACCGGCAGATCCTCTACCTTGTCGACGCCATAGCGGCGCAGCACCTTCTGCTTGAAGGCGTTGAAGAAGGGATCGTCAGGATTATGCGCGTCGCCAAGGCGATGCAGATCCTGCTGGATGGCGATGTCGGTTTCCAGGCGGGTGGGCAGGCTATGGGCCTGCGCTGCAATATCGGGGGCCACGCGCGGCAGCAGGATGACCAGCACCGCCCAAAGCGCCAGCAACGCCAGCAACGCGTCGCGGCCGCGCCTTACCAGCGCGGAGACAAGGATGACGATGATCGACCAGAGTGCCAGATAGGCGCCATAGCCAAGCGCGATCACCGCCATCGGCCCGGCCAGCGCGCCCGGCTGACCCGCGATCAGGAGAAAGGCGATGAGCGCGGGCAGACCGACCAGCGCGGCGATCACGGCCAGCGCCAGCAACTTGCCGATGACGAGCGCGCGGGCGGACACGCCCTGCACCAGCATCTGGTGTAGCGTGCCGCGTTCGCGTTCGCGCGCGACCGCGCCATAGCCAAGGAAGATCAGCAGCAGCGGCGCAATCACCTGCAGCACGAAGGCCGGGGTCAGCTGGCCGAAGCGGACCAGCAGCGAGGATTGGCGAACATCGCCGAAATTGGCGCTGTTCTGGCGATGGCCTTCCAGGAAGATGCTGTTGCCGGTGAAGGCATCGACGCCGGGATCGAAGGCGGCGAGCGGTGGCAGCGGGCGGAAGATGAAATTGCCGAAATGGACCATGCGATGGGGATGGCGGTCGGGCTGCGCCTCGAACGCCTCGGCGGCCTGCGCCTGGAACCGGGCGCGGGTTTCGGCAATGCCGCTCTGGTGCGACCAACTGATGAGCGCGGCGGCGAGTGTCAGCAGGACGAGCAGCGCGAAGGCGATGACGGCGACGCGGTTGCGCCGCATCAGCCGCAATTCGTCGCGCGCGATCAGGGTGATGGCGCTCATGCGGCAACGGCCTCCCGCGCGAACTTGCGATGCAGGTCGCGCACGTCGAAGCGGTCCGTGCCCTGCGCCGATGCCTCGTCGACGATCCGGCCGGATTCGAGGAAGCCGATCCGGTCGGCAATGTCGGCGGCCGACAGCAGGTCATGGGTGACCATCAGCACGGCCGCGCCCTTGCGTGCGACATCATGGACCAGCCGGTTGAAGTCGGCGGTCGCGCGCGGATCAAGGCCGGAAGAGGGCTCGTCGAGCAGCAGCACCGGCACTTCGCGCAACAAGGCGATGGCGATCGCCACCTTCTGCCGCATCCCCTTGGAAAAGCCGCCGAGCCGCTTGTCCCAGGCCGATGCCTGCAGGCCCGTTGCGTCGAACGCGCCGTCAATCTCCTGCGGGGCCGGGTGGCGGCCGGCCAGCGCCAGCAGATAGGCGGCATTTTCCCGCGCTGTCAGATGCTCGTAAAGGGCGACATTTTCGGGGACATAGGCGATCTGCTCGCGCGCCCTGTCGGGCTGCGCCGCCGGGTCATGGCCGGCTACCAGCACCGTGCCGCTGTCTGGGCGGGCAAAGCCCAGCAGGGTCGACATGGTGGTCGACTTGCCGGCGCCATTGCCGCCGAGCAGCGCATAGATTTCGCCGGCATCGACATGCAGGGTCAGGCCGCGCAGCACATGATGGCTGCCATAGGACAGGTGGACGTCGGACAATATTATGGGCTGGCCGGTGGCGGTCAGGGACATGGGGGCAAGGCTCCTTGGCTGTTGCGCCGGACCATTTCGGCGATGCAGCAATCTGTCAATGAAATAATATAACATTTCCATTGACGAGTGCGACGAGCCTACCCTAGGGGCAGCGGCGAATGAGATTTCGTCTCATTTCATTCAGGGGAAAATATGTCGATCCAGTTCCTGCCGCGGGCCTGCGCTGCGCCCGTCCGTTCCCGTCGCTTCCATCACATCGCCCGCGCGCTGCCGCTGGCCGCCGTCCTGGCCTGGCTTCCAGCCCAGGCGCAGACTGGCGACGCGGTTCATCATGTGCCGGAGGGCGAGGGTGCCATCACGGTCGACGGCGTGCGTCAGGCCTATCGCGGCGATTTCTCCGTGAAGGAAATTCCCCAGGCCATCACCGAGATCGACGCGGAGACGCTGCAGCAGAATAATATCCTGCGCCTGACCGACGCGCTGGACATGAATGCCTCGGTCGCGCGCCAGAATACGCTGGGCGGGCTGTGGGATAGCTTTGCCATTCGCGGCTTTGCCGGCGATGAAAATCTGCCGAGCGGCTATCTGGTCAACGGCTTCAACGCCGGGCGCGGTTTTGGCGGCCAGCGCGACGTGGCCGGGATCGAGCGGGTCGAGGTGCTGAAAGGTCCGGCGGCGGCGCTGATCGGGCGCGGCGAGCCGGGCGGCACGATCAACCTCGTCACCAAGCAGGCGGAAATCGGCCGGACCTTCGGCACGGGCACGCTGCAATATGGCAGCTATGACCGGTTCCGCGCTGACGCCGACGCCAATCTGGCGCTGACCGACGGCATCACCGCGCGGCTGATCGGCTATTATGAGAAGGGCGACACGTTCCGCGACTATGTGTCTCAAAAGCGCTGGGGCTTCCTGCCCTCGATCGGCGTTGCGCTGGGCGATCGGACGCGCCTCACCTATGATTTCGAATGGACCCGCGTGGAAGTGCCGTTCGATCGCGGCATCGTCGTGCTGAACAATGATTTCAACACCGTGCCACGCTCGCGCTTCCTGGGCGAGCCGGGCGATGGCGATACGGTGGCGCGCGCCACCGGCCACCAGTTGCGGCTCGACCATCAGTTCAATAACGACTGGAGCCTGCTGGTCGGGGCCAGCCATCGCGACACGCTGCTGACCGGTTTCTCGTCCGACGCGGAGCAGACCGCATCGCGCCAGAAACTCACTGTCGATGGCCGCTCCCTGTCGCGCCAGCGCCGCTCGCGCCGCTATGATGCGGAACATAGCGTGGTCCGCGCCGAGGTCGCCGGCAAGTTCGAGACCGGATCGCTGCGCCATCGCGTGCTGATCGGCGGCGATTTCGACCAGTTCGAATATGATAATTATTTCACCCGCTATCGGCCGCCGGCGCTGAGCAGCAATCCGAGTGACCAGGCCGGCTATGTCATCGACATCGACAATCCGGTCTATGGCCAATATCCGCTGCCTGCGACGTCGGTGTTGACCAATCGTCTGGATACCCAGCGCAGCTTCGGCTTCTATGTGCAGGACCAGATCGAACTGACCGATCGGCTGCAGATCCGCATCGGTGGTCGCTACGACAATCTGACGCTGAAGGTCGATAACCGCGTGCTTGCGGAGGCCAATCGTTACAACAGCCGCAAATATGAGCGGTTCAGTCCGCAGGCCGGCATCGTCTATGACCTCAGCGATCCGATCACCCTCTATGCCGCTTATGGCCAGGGCTATCGCGCCAATGTCGGCGCGGATTTCTTCAACAATATCTTCGACCCGGAAACGAGCGAGTCGATCGAGGCCGGTGTCAAGCTGACCGCGCTCGGCGGCGCCCTGACCGGCACCCTGTCGATCTATCAGCTGACCAAGGACAATGTGCTGGCCAGCGACAATAATAATCCCGGCTTTTCCGTCGCGATCGGCAAGGCGCGGAGCCGCGGCGTCGAACTGGACGTGAACGGCCATCTGCCCGGCGATATCGATATATTGCTGAGCTACGCCTATACCGATGCCGAGGCGCGAGAGGCGGTGAACGATCCCAATTTCGCCACCCAGATCCTGCCGGGGGACAGGCTGATCAACATTCCCGACCATAATCTCAACATCCAGGTTGCGAAGCATTTCGAGGTCGGCGGGCGCGAGGCCCAACTGGGCGCAGGCATGCAATATGTCGGCGAACGGCTGGGCGAAACGGGCACGGACTTCACCCTGCCGTCGCACACCCTGTTCCGCCTGTTCGGCAGCGTCGATGTGATCGAGGGTGTCGAACTGTTCGGGACGATCAGCAACCTGTTCGACGAGACATGGTATGCCAGCAGCTACAGCTCGGTCTGGGTGCAGCCGGGCACGCCGCGCACCGCAACCGTCGGCGTGCGCGCCCGCTTCTGAGCCGGAATGATAGAGACATGAGCAAGACGATGACGCGCCTTCTGGGCGCCGCCGCTTTGTGTGTTGCTGGCACCGCGATCGCGCAGCAGCCGACTGAGGCGCCGCTGCCGGGGCTGCCCGCTTCGGTGCTGCCGCCAACGCTGCCCTGGTCGGGGGCAAGCGAAAAGCTGGTCGTCGGCAAGAATGATCCCTGGATCACGCCGGCCGAGCAGGCGGGCTTTGCCACCACGCCGCGCTATGATGAGGTTACGGCGTGGTTGAAGCGTCTGGATGCGGCCTCGCCCCTCATCAGCCTCGAAAGCTTCGGCCGCACCGGCGAAGGGCGCGACATGCTGCTGGTGCGGGCCAGCAAGGCCAAAGATGGGTCGGGCGCGGGCAAGCCGGTCGTGCTGGTGCAGGCGGGCATCCATGCGGGGGAGATCGACGGCAAGGATGCCGGCCTGATGCTGCTGCGCGACATCGCGCTGCGCGGCAAGGACGGCCTGCTCGACAAGGTCGATCTGGTGTTCGTGCCGGTCTATAATATCGACGGGCATGAAAAGATGAGCCGCTGGAACTTCCCGGCGCTGCGTGGCCCGGCGGAGAAGGGCTATGTCGGCAACAGCCGCAACATCAACCTGAACCGCGACTATTCCAAAGCGGACGCGCCCGAAAGCCGGGCTATGATCGGCCTGCTGCGCCGGCTCGACCCGATCCTCTATGTCGATTGCCACGTCAGCGACGGCTTCGACATGCAATATGACATCACCTTCACCTATGCCGGCTGGGGCCGCTATGCCTATCACCGCGCCACCGCCGACTGGCTGCAGGGCCGTTTCGGGCCGAGCGTGACGGCCGCGCTGGAAAAGGCCGGGCATGTCCCCACCATCTATCCCAGCCCGATCGATACGCGCGAGCCGACAAAGGGCATCCGCCAGGCGCCCGAAGGACCGCGCTATTCGACCGGCTATGGCGATTTCATCGGCGTTCCGACCGTGCTGGTCGAAAACCATATGATGAAGCCCTATCGCCAACGGGTGCTGGGCACTTATGTCCTGCTGGAGGCGGCGCTGAAGCTGGCCGGGCAGGATGCTGGAGCGATTGCGCAGGCGAAGGCCAGCGACCGGGCATCGCGCCCCGCCGAAATGCTGACCCGGTGGAAACCCGCTGCGCAGCCGATCGGCTGGGTCGAACGGTTCAAGGGCATTGCCTTCGACACCTATGTCTCGCCGGCGAGCGGGCGCAGGGAACAGAAATGGCTGGGCCGCCCGGTCGACTGGCGGATGCCGATCATCGGCCAGGAACCGGTCGAGACGGTGCGTCTGCCCAAGGCATGGTGGGTGCCGGCCGGGCAGGCCGAGGTGATCGACCGGCTGACATTGCATGGCATCCGTTTTGAGGTGCTGGACGCGCCGCGCACGTTGACGCTCGATCGGGCGCGGCTGGTGGACCCGCAATCGATGTCGGTGCGCGACGCGCGCATCCCGCTGGACACGAAGTTGCGGCACGAGACCGTGACTGAAACGCTGCCAGCCGGCACGGTGCGCGTGCCTGCCGACCAGCCGCTGGGCCTTTTGGCGGCAGCGCTGCTGGAGCCGGAAAGCCAGGACAGTTTCCTCGCCTGGGGCTTCTTCCCGGAGATATTGGCGGCGCCTTCTGGGGCGGAGGATTTCGTCCGGGCGCCGATCGTCGAGGCGCTCCTCGCCGCTGATGCGCAGCTTCGCGCAGAGTTCGAGGCGAAATTGGCCGCTGATGCCACATTCGCCGGCGATGGCGACGCGCGGCTCGACTGGCTATCGGCCCGGCTGCCCGATCGCAGCCCCTATCATCATCTCTATCCCGTGCTCAGGGAGAACTGAGCCCGATGAACCGGGGCGACCAAGCCGCCCCGGTTCTTCCACATCAGAAGCTGACCCGCGCGGTCACACGGATGTCGCGGCCGGTGAGCGGGGCATAGTCCTTGAGGAAGGACGAGGCCCGGCGGGCGACCACATCGAAGATGTTGTTGGCCGACAGGGCGAAGCTGAGCGGACGTTCCTTGCCCCAGGGGCGAACATTCAGCTCGGCATTGACCATGGTGTAGCCGGCTGTCGTGGTCTCGAACTCGGCGACCCGGTCCTGCTTGCTGACACGCTCGACTTCGCCGCGCAGGTCGAACTTGGTCGCCTGATAGGCCAGGCCACCGAGCAGACGGAGCGGAGGAATGCGCGGCGCCGGCCCGACGCTCTTCACATTGGCATGGACATAGTCGGCCAGGCCATCAGCGACGATCTTGCCGTCGCCCAGCTTGGCCAGGGTCAGCGATCCCTGCACCTCGAAGCCATAATAGCGGGCGTCCGCCTGGTTGAAGGCATAGACGGGCAGGCCATCTTCCTCCTCGCCGGTCAGATCCTCATAGATGAAGTTCGAGAACCAGGTGTGATAGGCCGACGCCTCGAAGCTGTAATTGTCGCCGCTGCCGCGCAGGATCGCCTCGACGCTGTTGGCCTTTTCCAGATTGAAGTCGGGATTGCCGACCTCATAGGCCTGGGTGCCGGCATGGGGACCGTTGGCGAACAATTCTTCAGCCGCCGGCGCGCGTTCGGTGTGCGACAGATTGAGGCCGATGCGCCAGCTGTCGGTCAGGCCATAGGAGGCGCCGACCGAACCGGAGAAGGCGTCGAAGTTGCGCTTGCCGGCGAAGAACTGCTCCTGATCCTCAAGCGGATTGGCGGTCAGGCTGGTATGTTCGTAGCGGCCGCCAAGCTCGAACTTGAGTGCGCCATAATCGAGCTGCTGCAGGGTGAAGACGCCGGCCTGCGTGGTCGAGTTTTTCGGCAGGAAGGCTTCCTCGCCGATCACGTTGAAGTCGCGGTTGAACAGTTGCACGCCGGTCGCGCCGCGCCAGGCGCCATGCTTGGTCTGGGTCAGTTCCAGCCTGGCTTCCATGCCCTTGCTGAAGAAGGCGGTGCCGACCGAGCCATCTTCTTCCAGCTCGGCATGGGTATAGTCCGCATAGCCCAGACGCAGCGAAACCTTGTCCAGCACATTGCCGTCGCCATTCACTTCGGCGCGCAGGTTGACGCTGTCCTGTTTCATGCTGAGGCGCGGGGCTTCCTGCTCGTCGCCCGGCTGGGTCGCAAAGCGGATCGGCACGCCATAGAGGCTGTCATAATGGTCGTAGGAAATGCCGATATTGCCGGTGTCGCCGATATAGGCGATTCCCCCGCCAGCGGTCCAGGTCTTGGCCGCCGAATTGGGCAGCTTGCCCTTGACCGCGGCATTGCCGGCGAAGTCGATCGCTTCCTCGCTGTCGTCGGCGGGGAGCAGGCTCGATGCCAGCGCCTGATCGCGCAGGGCAGGGGTGAGGGCATGGCCGCCGATGCGGACATCGTCGCTCTTCAAATAGCTGCCATCGGCATGGGCGACCCAGCCGCCCGATAGGGGCACGTCGACCGAGGCCGCGCCCGAACGCTCGTCCGCAGCCGAGCCATAGGTGCCGATCGCATCGACATGGACCGGCTCATCCGGGATGGCCGTGGGGATACGCTTGTCGATCACGTTGACCACGCCGCCGATCGCCGAGGAGCCGTAGAGCAGCGACTGCGGACCGCGCAGCACCTCGATACGCTCGGCGAGCAGCGGATTGACGACCACGGCATGATCGACCGAGGTGTTGGACACGTCCACGGTCGACAGGCTGTTGGTCAGCATCTTGACGCGTTCGCCCTGCAGGCCGCGCAGCACCGGGCGCGATGCGCTGGGGCCGAAGGAGGTGGCGGATACGCCCGGCTGATGTTCCAGCGTCTCGCCGATCGACGGGCGGATCGCCTGGGTCAGATCCTTGCCCTCGACCACGGCGACGCTGGACAGCATGTCCTGGCGGCGGGTCGGCAATATGCCGGTGACGATGATGTCGGAACGGGTGGCCTGATGATAGCCGTCGGCGGCGTCATCGGACGCGGTTTGCGCATGGGCGGCCGTGGAAATGCCGAGAACGGCAAGCGCACAGCCGGCGAGAAACTGGAATTGCATGGACTTGGATCCCCCGAGGTGGATGGAGCGACATTATTCTGACCTCCACGCCCTGCTCGGTCGCGCTGGAGGCTGCACCGCCTCTGTAAAAACATGTCCATGATGTTACAACATATCAAACATTCCATTTCTGTCATGTGGCCAGCGCCCTATCCATCCAGCCCGCGCAGCTTCCGCAGGTCGATCCCCAGCCGTCGGACCCGATAATAAAAGGTCTTGCGCGGCAGTCCGAGGCGTTCGATCGCCTGGCCCATGTCGCCGCCGGTCGCCTGGATCGCCTCGATGATCGCCATGCGTTCAAACGCATCCATGCGGGCGTCGAGCGGCAGCGTCGCGCCATCGGCAACCGGTTCCTGCTCCAGCCCCAGCGCCAGCCGTTCGGCCAGCCGCCCCAGTTCATGGACGTTGCCGGGCCAGTCATGGTCCAGCAGATGGGCCAGCACCGCGCGGCTGACCGGCGGCACCGCGCGGCGGAAGCGGCGCGCGGCGGCATCGAGCAGATGGGCGAAGATCAGTGGAATATCCTCGCGCCGTTCGCGCAGCGGCGGGATATGCAGCCGCACCGCCGCCAGCCGATAGAGCAAAGCCGGCTGGATCGCCGCCGCCTGGCCCTGCTGCGTCATGCAGCCGATCACGCGCAGGTCCACCGGCTGGGGTTCGCGCGCGCCGACCGGGCGAACCAGCCGGTCCTCCAGAAACTGGATCAGATGCGCCTGCAGCGCCGGTCCCGACTGGTCGACATCGTCCAGGAACAAGGTGCCCTGATGCGCGCGGGCCAGCCGCCCTTCAAGCGGCGCGCGCCCGGCCAGGCTTTCGCCATGCAGGCTGGTCTCCGCAATCGCATCGGGCACGGCGGCGCAGGCGATGCTGACGAACTGGGCGCTGGCGCGGCGGCTGCGCTGATGGATCATGCGGGCGACCAGTTCCTTGCCGGTGCCGGTCTCGCCCTCGACCAAAATGTCGATATTGGTGTCGGCCAGTGTCGCCACCATGTCACGCAGCCGCTCGATCGCCGGAGAATGGCCGATAAGCGGGGAGGCGACGGCGGTGTCGACCATCGCGCGCAGGCGGCGATTTTCGATCACCAGCAGCCTCTTCTCGCTCGCCCGCGCGACCGATGCCAGCAGGGCGTCGGGATTGAAGGGCTTGGTCAGGAAGTCCCAGGCGCCGGCCTTCAGCGCATCCACCGCCATCGGCACATCGCCATGGCCTGTGACCAGGATCACCGGCAGTTCCGCGTCGCGGGCATGGAGCGCCCGGAACAGGTCGATGCCCGACATGTGCGGCATCCGCACGTCGCTGACCACGACGCCGGGAAAGTCCGCATCGATCGCCGCCAGCGCGTCGGCGGCGCGGGCGAAGGCACGGACCTCATGGCCCGCCAGCGTCAGCGTCTGCGCCATGGCGGCGCGCAGGTCATCATCATCGTCGACCAGGGCGATCGGACGCGGGGGCATGTCGGTCATGCGCGTTGCAAACTCAGCTGGAAATGGGCGCCGACTTCGCTGGGCAGCAGGCGCAGCGATCCGCCCATGTCGGCCATGATGTCGCTGGCGATGACGAGGCCGAGCCCCAGGCCCGACGGGCGGCTGGTGACGAAGGGGGTGAAGAGCTGGCCCTGCACCGACGGATCGATGCCCGGCCCATTGTCGATCACCGACAGCAATATTGTCTCCGCATCGAGCGTGACCGATAGGCGGATCGTCGGCGCGGCCACGCCCTCCAGTGCTTCCAGCGCATTTTGCAGCAGATTGACCAGCACCTGTTCCAGCCGGATCGTGTCGGCCATCACGCGCAGATCGGCAGGCAGGTCCGGCAGGTGCAGGTCGACCCGCGCCAGCCGCGATTTGAGGATCAGCACGCTGCCCTCGATCGGCCCGGCGAGCGGAATGGCGTCGATCGCGCCGGTCGCCTTGCGGGAAAAACCGCGCAGTTCGGCCTTGACCTTGCCGATCCGGTCGGTCAGCCGTTCGATCGCCGCCATATTCTCGGCCGCCGCCTCGGCATCGCCGCGCTCGATCAGCAGCCGGCCATTGGCGGCATAGCTGCGGATCGCGGCGACCGGCTGGGCGGTTTCATGGGCGATGCCGGCGGTGATCTGGCCCAGCGATGCCAGGCGATTGGCCTGGCGCAGCCCTTCGCGCAACGTGTCGGCGCGCGTCTCGCTGGCGGCGCGTTCCTCCATCTCGCGGCGTAACTCATGGGTGCGGGCGGTGACCATCGCCTCCAGTTCGCTGGTGCGCGCGGCGGCCATGGCGGCCCGTTCGGCGCGGCGATGGGCGCGCTCGCGCAATATCCAGATGCCGCCGGCAAGCAGTAGCAGCAGCAAGAGGGTCGCCAGCCGCACCGTGCGCACGAAGCTTTCCACGCCATGCAGCGGCGTCAGCATGTTGAGCTGCCAGCCCGGTTCGCCGGCCGCAACCGATTGCCATAGCAGGCGCCGGCGCGGTTCGTCGGCGGGGCTGACGATCTGCCGCCCATCGGCATCGCCCATGCCCCTGAGCGGCACTGGCAGCAGCGAGCCGCGGCCGGACTGCAATTCGGCGCGAAAGCGCTGCTTGGCCTGCGCCGAGAGCGGATGGATGGTGGTGAAGCGCCAGTCGGGGCGGCTGGTGATCAGGATGATGCCCTCGCGACTGGTGATGAAGGTGATCTCACCGAGCCGCGCCCATTGCTGCTCGATCCCGTCAAATTCCAGCTTCACCACGACATAGCCGCCGCCGCGCGATCGCCGCGACAGATACATGCCGGGCCGCTCGCTGATCGTGCCGAGGGCGAATTGCGCGCCCGATCCATGCGCGGCGGCGAGCTTGAAATAATTGCGGAAGGAATAGTCCTGGCCGACGAAGCTGCGCTCGCTGCCCCAGTTGCTCGATGCGACGGTGCGCCCGGATGCGTCGAGCACATAGATTTGCGCCGCGCCGGTGGTGCGGGCAAGCGCCTGCAGCTTGCGGTCCAGCGCCCGCAGGGCGGTCTGTGATCCGGTGAGGCCCGCGACCAGATCGCTATCGTCGGACAGGGCGATGGGCAGCAGCCGGAACCGCTCGATCTCGCTCTTGAGATAGGCCTGCCGCAGGATCGCGGCGCCGCGCGTCTCCGCGCTCAGCCGGGCAATGGCATTGCGCTCGGCAACCTCGCCCGACAGCCAGAGCAGGCCGCTAGCCACGCCCAGGAACAGGGCGATCCACAGGATGCGATTCGGGAAGCGGGCGCTGTCCATAGCCCTGCATATCGCGCCGGCAGGCTATGTGCAAATTTTGGCACATCGCGCGATATTGGTGAGCAATTATATGCACTAAATGAACTGGCCGCAGGCATGGAAATCGTATTAATATATTGAGTTATAATGATTTAATTTCATTCCTCCTGCAATTTGTCGCGCATGGCTGACGGCTCGATACTGGTCCCCTCAATTCCCGACCCGCCCAACCAAGAAGGCGGGAAGGCTTTTGGCGAGGGCCAGAAAGATAACTGTCATGCAGATTTCCGATTTCCCCGACACGCCGGTCGCCCGGCGTCCCTGGTATTTTCATCTTTATGCGCAGGTGCTGCTGGCGATCATCGCCGGCGTGGCGCTCGGCCATTTCGCGCCGCATCTGGGGGAGGCGATGAAGCCGGTCGGCGACGCCTTCATCAAGGCGGTGAAGATGGTCATCGCCCCGGTCATCTTCCTGACGATCGTCACCGGCATTGCCGGCATGCGCGACATTGCCAGCGTCGGCCGGGTCGCGGGCAAGGCCTTTGCCTATTTCCTCTTCTTCTCCACCCTGGCGCTGGTCGTCGGCATGATCGTCGCCAATGTGGTGCGGCCGGGCGCGGGCCTCAATATCGATCCCGCCACGCTCGACGCCAGCAAGGTCAGCGAATATGCGGAAAAGGCGCATGACAGCACGCTGACCGGCTTTCTGACCGGCATCATCCCCGACAGTTTCCTGTCTGCCTTCGTCAGCGGCAATATCCTTCAGGTGCTGTTCGTCGCGATCCTGTTCGGGGTTGCGCTGGCGCTGATCGGCGATCGCGGCGCGCGCGTGCTCGACCTGCTCGAAGATGTCTCGACCGCCGTGTTCAAGCTGGTCGCCATCGTCATGAAGGCCGCGCCCGTCGGTGCGTTCGGCGCCATGGCCTTCACCATCGGCAAATATGGCGTCGGCACGCTCGCCAATCTCGCCTTCCTGGTCGGCACCTTCTACCTTACCTCGGCACTGTTTGTGGTCGTGATCCTGGGCCTGGTCGCCCGTGCCGCCGGCTTCTCGATCTTCGGCCTGATCCGTTACCTGAAGACCGAATTGCTGCTGGTGCTCGGCACCTCCTCGTCGGAAAGCGCGCTGCCGGCGCTGATCGAGAAGATGGAGCGGGCGGGCTGCCCCAAGTCGATCGTCGGCCTAGTCGTGCCGACCGGCTACAGCTTCAACCTCGACGGCACCAATATCTACATGACGCTGGCCGCGCTGTTCATCGCGCAGGCTACCGGTGTGGACCTGTCGATCGGCGACCAGATCCTGTTGTTGGGCGTCGCCATGCTCTCGTCCAAGGGCGCGGCGGGCGTGACCGGTGCCGGCTTCATCACGCTGGCGGCGACCCTCTCCATCGTCCCCTCCGTGCCTGTCGCCGGCATGGCCCTGATCCTGGGCGTCGACCGCTTCATGAGCGAATGCCGCAGCCTCACCAACTTCATCGGCAATGCGGTCGCGACGATCGTCGTGTCGCGTTGGGAAGGGAAGCTGGACCGGGCGCAATTGCAGGCCGCGATGCGGGGGCAGGGCGGGGTGCCGTACCCGGCGTCCCCGGCGCTCACCAACGCCGTCCCGGCGGAATGAGGCGCAGCCACCATGGTTCGTTTCTCCTGCGCGGCCACGCGCCGCCCCATCGCCGTCTCCGCTCTCACCCTGGCCACCCTGTTCGCCCGTCCCGCATGGGCCGACGCCATGCCCGCTGAACCCGCCAGCCTCTATCCCGCCGATGCCGTTGGCGAAGGATCGGTATCGGGCGGCTATGCCCTGTCGCGCTGGGCGGAGGACTGGCGCAGCAAGGCTGATCCGCAGCAGCGCGATGACCTGTTCGATCGCCTCAAATATCTGCCGCTTGACGATGATGGCGACATCTATCTGACGCTCAGCGGCGAGGCGCGGGTGCGGGTCAATTACACCACCAACCTCAACCTGCGGAACGCCGGCAGCCAGCGGCAGGACATCAACCGGCTGGTCGGTGGCGCCGACCTGCATGTCGGGCCGCATCTGCGCTTCTATGGCGAGATCGCCCATGGCGGCATTTCCGGCGACAATATCGGTGCGCCGTCGGGATCGCTGCGCAATGATCTGGTGCTGCTCCAGTCCTTTGCCGAACTGAAGGGCCGGGTCGCCGGCATGGACCTGGGCCTGCGCTATGGGCGGCAGGAATTTACCGACGGACCCAATCTGCTGACGTCGCAGCGCGACAATAATACGATCCGCTATGCGCTGAACGGCGTGCGGGCCTGGGCACGGACGGGATCGCTGCGCATCGACGCCTTCGATTTCAAGCCGACCGCACTGGGCAATGGCGGCATCGACGATGACAAGGTCGAGCAGGGGCGGCGCTTTTCCGGCTTCACCGCCGGCATCCGTTTGCCCGAAAAGGCGCTGGGCGGATCGGAACTCTATCTCGATCCCTTCTTCTGGCGGTTGCGCACCAGCGAAGCGCTCTGGGGCGGCGTGACCGGCCGGGTCGAGCGCTTCTATGCCGGCGCGCGCCTGTGGGGGGAGGTTGGCCCGGTCAATCTCGACTGGACCGTCAACCACCAGTTCGGCGATTTCGACGGTCGCGACATCAACGCCTGGCAGCTTTTCTTCAACCAGAGCTACAAGCTGCCGGGCGACCTGCCGATGGCGCCGCGCATCGGCTTCCACGCCGATTATGCCAGCGGCGGCGGCACGTTCGAGGGTGGCACGCTGAAGGCCGCTTACGCTCCCTTCGGCAATAATATCTATTACAGCTACCAGCTGTGCATGACGCCGACCAACCTCAAGACGCTGGCGCCCAGCCTGACCCTGTCGCCGCTCAAGGGTGTGAAGGCGACGATGGAATATCAGTTTGCCTGGCGCGCCGATGAAAATGATGCGGTCTATCGCGCCAACAAGTCGATCTTCGCCGGCACCCAATCGGTTCCCGGTCACAAGATCGGCGAATCCATCCGCGCACAGATCACATGGTCGATCACGCCGCGCCTGTCCTTTGTCGGGCGCTACGAGCATCTGGATGCAGGACCGGTGCTTAGCCGTGCTGGCTATGGCAACAGCGATTATCTGGCCGGCTGGCTGAGCTTCCGTTTCTGAAGGTGGATGGGGTGGTGCGCATGACCTGACGGACAAGATTGGCGAACGCGCATCCGGCCGCCCGGCCCCTTTCCACGCAGATTTGGAATCCACGATCATGACATCCTCCTCCAGTCCGGCGGCACCGCGCCGCCGGCCCCTGTTCAAGAAGATCCTCCTTACCCTCGCCATTCTCCTCCTGGTGCTGGCGATCGCCGCCACCGCCTTCCTGTTCCGTCCGATGGCCTCGCCCGCCGGCAAGGCGGCCGCCAATGACAAGCCGGTCGATGTGCTGGTGATCGGCGGCGGCATCATGGGCGTGACGCTGGCCACCTATCTCCAGGAAATGGAGCCGGACTGGCGGATCGACATCTATGAGCGGATGGACAAGGTCGCGCAGGAAAGCTCCAATGGCTGGAACAATGCCGGCACCGGCCATTCGGGCTTTGCCGAGCTGAACTATACGCCGGAGAAGGACGACGGATCGATCGCGACCGAAAAGGCCGTCGATATCGCCGAGCAGTTCGAGATTTCGCGCCAGTTCTGGTCGCATGAGGTCAGGCAGGGTCGCCTGCCCAAGCCGACCGACTTCATCAATGCGACGCCGCATATGAGCTTCGTCTGGGGCGACGACAATATCGCCTATCTGCACAAGCGCCGCGATGCGCTGGTCAAGAACCCGCTTTTCTACGGCATGCAATATTCGCAGAATCCCGCACAAATCCGCCGCTGGGCGCCGTTGGTGATGGAGGGACGCGACCCGAAGCAGAAGGTTGCGGCGACGTTCATGCCGCTCGGCACCGATGTCAATTTCGGTGTCATCACCACCCAGCTGACCCATGCGCTGACCCGCAATTCCAATTTCAACCTGCAGCTCGGCCATGAAGTCCGCGGCCTGCATCAGAATGCGGACAAGACCTGGAACGTTACCGTCCATGACCTCAAGAAGAACAGCGATGCCGTGGTGAAGGCGAAGTTCGTCTTCATCGGCGCGGGCGGCGCTTCGCTCAAGCTGCTGCAGATGTCGGGCATTCCGGAATCGAAAAACTATGCCGGCTTCCCGGTCGGCGGCCAGTTCCTGGCGTTCGAAGGGCCGGCCGCGACCAGCCGTCACAATGTGAAGGTCTATGGCAAGGCGGAGGCCGGATCGCCACCCATGTCGGTGCCGCATCTCGACGCGCGCAAACTGGATGGGAAGTCGGTGACCCTGTTCGGCCCGTTCGCGCTGCAGAGCACGAAGTTCCTGAAAAATGGCTCGTCGCTCGATCTGTTCGCTTCCATCTACAAGAATAATGTCGGCGGCATGATGAAGGTTGGCGCGGAAAATCTGGATCTGGTCCGCTATCTGGCGCAGCAGGCGACGTTGACCGATGCCCAGCGTCAGGCCGAACTGGTCAAATATTACCCCAATGCCAAGCGCGGCGACTGGAAGCTGATCACCGCAGGCCAGCGCGTGCAGGTGATCAAATATGATCCCAAGAAGGGCACGGTGCTGCAGTTCGGGACCGAAATCGTCACCGACAAGGATGCCAGCATCGCCGCGCTGCTGGGCGCCTCGCCCGGCGCTTCCACCTCGCCGGCGATCATGCTGGAAGTCATGCGCCGCGCCTTCCCGCAACAGATGGCGACCAGCTGGAAGCCCAAGGTGGCGGCGATGGTGCCCTCCTATGGACAGAAGCTCAACGCCAGCCCGGACCTCACCAACCGCATCCGTCGCATGACCAGCCAGACGCTAGGCCTGCCTTATGTCGAGGTGCCGGCGAGCCTCAATGGTGCGACGCCCGATGCCGGCGCCAAACTGCCGGCGAAGCGCAACCTCAATTCGGAACAGCAGGCGCTGTAACGACCGGACAGGGGAGAGGCTGGTGCGTGATCGCCAGCCTGTTCCCTGTCCCTCAGCCTATCGCCGAGTGATGCCCGCGCCGCCATCCACCGGGAACACGCCGCCGGTGATCCAGGCGGCTTCATCGGACGAAAGGAACAGCACCAGATTGGCGACATCCTCGACCGTGCCGAGCCGGCCGAGTGGATGGCGCAGGATGTTGGCGGCCAGCGCGGCCGCCGGATCGGGCTGGCGGTCGAAGGAGGCGCGCAGCATTGCCGTGTCGATCGAGGCCGGGGCGACGCAATTGGCGCGAATACCGTCGGCTGCGACGTCCAGCGCAAAGCCCTTCATGAAGGTTTCTAGGCCGCCCTTCGATGCGGCATAGGCGGCCAGGCTGGGCGCGCCCATGCGGGCATTGATCGAGGAAATGAAGACGAAATTGCCCCGGCCCGCGTCCTGCATGGCGGGGGCGAAGGCCTGGACCAGGCGGACTGCGCCACCGACATTCACGTCATAGATCGCATTGAAGGCTTGCGGTGAGGAGGCGAAGATGTCCGCCTGTTCGGTCGCGGCGCCGGCATGGACGATGATGTCCGGCGGCCCAAGCCGTGCCAGCAGGTCGGCCGCGCCCTGCGCAATGCCGGCGTCGTCGGCCAGGTCGCACATCCATGCCTCGTCCCCCGCATAGGGGGCGATCCGGTCCATGGCGACGACATGGGCGCCCTCCGCCTTGAAGCGGGCGCAAATGGCCGCGCCGATGCCGCCGGCGGCACCGGTGACGAGAGCGATCTTACCGGACAGGCGGGGCATATCTTCTCCATTCGTATTTATAAAAGCAACATATCATCTAGAGATGTGCTCGCAATGGCATAATTCTGACAATGCTAGATTGACGTGTTGCTAAATGAGCGATAATTGAAATGGAAACAGGAGAGGAAGGGGTTCCATGAAGGTCAGTGGCGTATATCCGGTTCTGCCCACGCCGTTCGATGCGTCGGGCGCTATCGACGATAGCGGCATGGATGCGATTGTCGATTTCGTCGTCGATTGCGGTGTCGATGGCGCAGTCTTTCCGGGCCTCGCCAGCGAATATGACATGCTCTCGCTCGATGAGCGGATCGGCCTCATTACCCGGATCGCCACGCGCATCGATGGCCGCATCGGCTTCATCATCGGCGGGTCCAGCCCGGACGTCGAGGAAAGCCTGGCGCTGATCCGTGCGGGCAAGGCGGCGGGTGCCGTCGGCGCGATGGTGATGACGCCGGGCGCGCTGGCCGGCGACAATGACGCACTCGCCGCCCATTATCGCACGCTCGGCGAGGTCGGCCTGCCGCTGATGCTGCAGAACGCGCCCCGGCCGATGGGGGCGGGCCTGAGCGCCGAGGATGTCATCGCCGTGGTCGGCGCCGTCCCCGCCATCCACTGGGTCAAGGAAGAGAATATGCCGTGCGGCCAGCGGATCAGTGCGATCCGCGCCGCCGCGCCAGAGCATTTGCTGGGCGTGTTCGGCGGGGCCGGTGGCCGCTACATCACCGACGAACTGGCGCGCGGTGCGATCGGCACCATGCCGGCGGCCGAACTGCCCGAGGCGCATGTCGCGCTGATGGCCGCCCATCTGGCCGGCGACGGCGATGCGGTGCGCGCCCATTATGAACGGATGCTGCCGCTGCTGATGATGCAGGCAGTGTTCCGCTGGCGCCTGACCAAGGAAGTGTTGCGTCGGCGCGGCCTGATCGCCGACGCCTTCACCCGCGCGCCCGGCCCGGAACTGGACGAAGGCGACCAGCGCGAGCTTGACCGCATCCTCGCGCGGATCGACGATTGGACCGGTATCGGCGTGGTGCAGGGCTGAAGGATATGGGCGCGATGGGCGATGTGATCGAGCGGCTGGACGTCTTCACCGTCACCATACCTCGCGATGTGCCGTATCTGGGCGCATTGGGGCCGGGCGAGGAAGTGAATGCCGCCGGCTATATCGTCCGGCGCCGCAATGGCACCATCTATCCGACGGTCGACCGATCGGTGGTGGTGCGCGCCACCAGCCGGTCGGGACTGGTCGGCTGGGGCGAAACCTATGGCCTGGTCGCGCCGGGGGCGATCCACGAGCTGGTCGACAATGTCATCGCGCCAATCCTGGTCGGTCGATCGGCCCATGATGTCGAGGTGATCTGGGAAGATCTTTACGACCTGATGCGGGTGCGCGGCTATCAGGGCGGCTTCTGGCTGGATGCGATGGCGGCGGTCGACATCGCGCTGTGGGATATCCATGCCCGCGCCGTCGGCCTGCCGCTCTGCCGCGTGCTGGGCGGGCAGCGGCGCGAGACCATTCCGGCCTATGTCTCCGGACTGCCCGAACCGACATTGGAGGCGCGCTGTGCGCTGGCGAAGCGCTTCGTCGACCAAGGGTTCGACGCGATCAAGTTTGCCGGCGTGGTCAGCTTTGACGGGATCGAGGCGGAAGCGAAGGCGTTGCGCGCGGCGATCGGCCCGGACGTCAAGCTGATGGTGGATCTTCACTGGATGTATTCGGCGGCCGAGGCAGTGGCGCTCATCCGCCGGCTGGAACCGCATGACCTCTATTTCGCCGAAGCGCCGGTCAAGCCCGAGGATGTGGCGGGGCTGGCCGATGTCGCCGCCCGCGTCGCAACGCCGATCGCCGCGGGCGAGGAATGGCGCAGCGTGTTCGACGCCCGGCCAAGACTGGAAGCGCGCGCGGTATCGATCGTGCAGCCCGAAATGGGCCATACCGGCATCACCCAGTTCATGCGCATCGCCCGGCTGGCGGAGGCGCATCATGTCCGGGTGATGCCGCATGCGACCATCGGCGTCGGCATCTTCGCGGCGGCCAGCCTGCATGCCGCCGCAGCGGTGCGCGACCTGCCCTATCATGAATATCAGCATTCGATCCTGCCGCGTTCGGCACAATTGCTCGACGGGCGCCTGTCCTGCACGGCCGGCGCCTTCGCCTTGCCCGAAGGGCCGGGGCTGGGGGTGGCGCCGAACGCGGCCTTCTGGAAACATGTAACGCGGGGGCGGCAATGAAAGATCTGGGCTGGCTAAAAGCCGTGGTCGGACGCTAGAAACGGCCATGCGCACGAAAATCAACGCCCAGCCCAACCAGAGCCTGATCGACGGGATCACCACGCTTCAGGCGCTCGCTTCCTCGCCCGAGCCGATCGGCTGTCGCGAACTGGCGCGACAGCTGGATTCCGATCCGACCAAGATCAACCGCCTGCTCAAGACGCTCGCCTATCTGGGCATCGCGCGTCAGACCGCGAACCGCAAATATACCGCCGGGCCGGGCATGCATGTGCTGGCGGCGCAGAGCCTGTTCGCGTCCGGCCTGATCCGTCGCGCCCTGCCGGAACTGGAGCAACTGCGCCGCTATGGCCATACGGTGGCGATGGGCGTGCTGTGGAACGACAGCGTCTCCTATCTCTTCCACGCCCCGCCGGGGATTGAGGCGTCGCGCGGCCTGGGGCGCATCGGCCTGTTGCCGGCAACCACCAGCGGCATCGGCATCGCCCTGCTCGCGGAACTGGAGGATGCCGATGTGCGCGAACTCTATGACGGGCGCGACATTCCGATGTTCCCGGACGGCATCGACAGCCTGCTCGCCAAGCTGAGCGAGGTTCGTGCGCTGGGCTATGCGCGCGTCCATGTGGCGGATGAGCGCGACCATCATATCGTGTCCGTGTCGATGGGCGATCCGGTCCATGCCGGCATTGCCATGTCGGGCTGGATTCCTGAGGGGGCGACGGCGCCGCTGGTCGAGGCCCTGCGTGAGGCGGCGCAGCGCATCGGAGAGTAGGTGTTGCTTCATGTGATACAAATATGCCGCGATATCGATTTTACTCCGCAAAATTGGCCAATTAAATCGATATAGAAGCAACAAATTTCAGATTTCGGGATTGACACGTCGCTAATTGTGCAACAATTTCCCTCTCAGAAGCACAATGCTCGCACAGGAGGGGATGAAGATGCGCAAGGTAGCAAAATGCGCGAGCCTGTTGGTACTGGCCACCACGGCCGCGTTTCCGACGATCGTAGCCGCCCAGGACACCGCAGAGCCGCAGCCCGCCCAGGCGGCCGACGGCGCGGTCGCCGATATCGTCGTCACCGGCATTCGCCAGAGCCTGAGCAAGGGTATCGAGACCAAGCGCCAGGCTGTCACCTTCGTTGACTCGATCGTGGCCGAAGATGTCGGCAAGCTGCCCGACCAGAATATCGCGGAATCGCTCCAGCGCGTATCGGGCGTGCAAATCCGCCGCTCGCTGGGCGATGGCACCAGCGTCTCGATCCGCGGCCTGCGTCAGAACCGGACCGAGGTGAATGGGCGCTCGCTGGTCAGCCCCTTTGGTCGTGGTCCCGGCGTGCCGGCCGATGCCGATTTCAATCCGCTGTCGCTTTATCCCGCCGAACTGATCAGCCGCCTGGAAGTCACCAAGCTGCTGTCGGCCGACCAGATTGACGGGTCGCTGGGCGGCACGGTCAACATCATCACCCGCAAGCCGCTCGACGCGCCGAACACGATGGTCGCCGGCCGGATCGAGGGTAGCTATGCCGACATGCTCGACCGCAAGGGTGTCAGCGGTTCGCTGCTCTATTCGCGCAATTTCGATGACCGGTTCGGCGTGCTGGTGAATGTGACTGCGTCCGACCGGCCGATCCAGGAAGACAGCTTCAACAGCTTCGCCGGCTTCCTGCCGCTGACCGGCGCGTTCGACCCCAATGGCGATGGCGTGGCCGACAATGATCCCAATGGCGACGGTCTGGCCGGCACCTATATCGCCGACCTTCGCTATCAGCGGCTGCGCGAACGCCGCAAGCGACTGGGCGCCAATGTCGTGCTGCAATGGCGACCCACCGACGAACTGGAGCTGTCGCTGGACACCGTCTATGCCGCCGGCAAGGCCAAACGCCGACGCAACTGGTTCGCCGTCGCGCTGACCAGCAATGGCGCGGACTATGTCGACTACAGCTTCTCGCCCAATGAGGTGCTGGTCGCGGGCACGGTTCGCCGGCCGCTGCAGGGCAATGACGAGCGGCTGACGATCAAGGATGACTCGCTCTCCAGCGCGCTCAACCTGCGTTATGAGAAGGGGCCGTGGACGATCAAGGCAGAGGGCAGCTATTCGGACGCCCAGCTCAATTACAACCAGACCTATGTCCGCACCCAGACGCGGGCATCCTACCTGACCTCGTTCGATTTCACCGGCGGCGGTGTGCCGCAACTGACCCTGCCGTCGGGCGTCGACCTGCTCGATCCGTCGCTCTACAATTATTCCAACTTCTTCGATAACCGCTTTGAATCCAATGCGAAGGAATATGCCGGCCGGGTCGATCTGCGCTATGCGATCGAAAGCGGCGTGCTGGACTCCTTCGAGGTCGGCGGCCGTATCGCCAAGCTCAAGACCGCGCGCAATTCGCTGCTGTCACAGCTCACCTCCTCGGTCCGCCTGACCGATCGGGATGCGGCGCTCTATGAGGTCGGCAGCTTCCCCGATCTGCTCGGTGGCAAGGCGCCCTTCGCCCAATCCTATCTGGTCGGCAATCCGTTCGGCACCGGCGCGGACTTTGCCTGCGAGGCGATATTGGGCAGTTGCACGCCGCGCGTGCTGGACCCCACCGCCTCCTACAAGCTCGATGAAGTCACCAAGGCGGGCTATGTGAAGCTCAATCTGAAGGGTGACCTGGGCAGCATTCCCTTCTCCGGCAATATCGGCCTGCGTTACACCCGCACCGACCGTGATGCGGTGTCCGCGCTGCGCCGCGCCGACGGCACGTTCCAGCCGGTCACCGCCTCGCCCT
Organism: Sphingobium sp. L-44; assembly: GCF_056859495.1. Taxonomy (NCBI): domain Bacteria; kingdom Pseudomonadati; phylum Pseudomonadota; class Alphaproteobacteria; order Sphingomonadales; family Sphingobiaceae; genus Sphingobium; species Sphingobium sp. L-44. The sequence continues at coordinate 27,572 of NZ_JBSXOQ010000122.1, forward strand.
CCTATGAGGACTGGCTGCCGAGCGCGGTGCTGAAATTCGACCTGACCGACAAGCTGGTGGCCCGTGTCGGTGCGGCCAAGGTCGTCGGCCTGCCGGACTCGCAGGATCTGAGCCCCGGCTTGCTGCTCAACCGCATCGTCTACACCGGGACCGGCGGCAATCCGAACCTCAAACCCTTCCGCGCGGATCAGTATGACGTGTCGCTGGAATGGTATTTCCGCCAGGGCTCGGCGCTGACGGTCGGCCTTTTCTACAAGGATATCGGCTCCTTCCTGACCACCCGCTCGACCTTCGAGGATGTGCCGGGCGAGGCCCAGCAATTCCTGGTCACGCGCAAGGTCAATGGCGAGGGCGGCAAGCTCAAGGGCGCGGAAGTGATGCTGCAGTTGCCGTTCAACTTCCTCGATGGCTTTGTCAGCGGCTTCGGCATTCTGGCGAACTACAGCTATATCGACAGCAGCACGCCGTTCGTGAATGCCCGCACCGGCGCTACCCTGCCACTGGAAGGGCTGTCCAAGCATAATGCCAATCTGGTCGGCTATTATGAAAAGGATGGGTTCGGCCTGCGCGTCGCCTATAATTATCGCTCGGGCTATCTCGACAGCGTGACGGCGGGCGGCGAAGGCTCCTTCTTCAAGCCCTATGAGACGATCGACGCATCGATCCGCTATGATTTTGGCGCCTTTGGTATCTATGCCGAGGCCGGCAACCTGACCAACGAGAAGCAGATCCGCTATACCGGCGCGCCCGAAGCGATCGCTCTATATGCCGAGCAGGGCCGCCGCTTCGCCATCGGCGCCAACTTCAAGTTCTGAGGACGGGATGAACATGCTGATCGCGGGCGATTGGGGATCAAGCAACATGCGCCTCCACCTGTGCCGGGTGGAGGAGGGGCGGCTGATCCCGGTCGAGACGGTGCGTGGCAAGGGTGCCAAGGATGTGGCCGATCATGAAACCGCCTTCCGCGCGGCGGCAGGGGACTGGATCGATCGTCATGGTCCGATGCCGGTGCTGTTGTCGGGCATGATCGGGTCGACCATCGGTTGGCGCGAGGCGGCCTATCTGCCTTGCCCGGCCGGACCGGAGGCGATGGCCGGCGCGCTGCTGCGGTTCGAGGCGGCAGGATGCCCGGATGCGATCGTGCCGGGCCTGTCCTGCCGCAACATCTTCGGCCAGCCCGATGTGATGCGCGGCGAGGAAGTGCAATTGTTCGGCTGGCTGGCGGGCGTGGCGGATGATGATGCCGAACGGCTGATCTGCCTGCCGGGCACCCATGCCAAATGGGCGCGGACACAGGGACGGACGGTGCTGGATTTCGTTACCTCGATGCAGCGGGAAATGCGCGAGTTGCTGCTTGCCTATGGCCTGCTCGGTCGGTCGCTGGCAAAGCCCTATGATCCGGCCGCGCCGACCGACATCGCCGCCTTCGATGTCGGTGCCGGGCTGGTGGTCGATGATCCGACCTTGGCGATCGAGCATGGATTGTTCGCGCTGCGCAGCCGTATCCTGATGGGCGAACTGACCAGCGACGCCGCGCCTTCCTTCCTTTCCGGATTGATGATCGGTGCGGAGGTCCGCGACGCGGTCGCTGCCCATCGTGCGCGGGGTATGGCGGTGGACAGCATCGTGCTGGTCGGCGCGGAACTGCTGGTCGATCTTTACGGCCGGGTCTGCGAGCGTCTGGGGATCGTTACCGACAAGGCGGCGGGTGACGGCACCGCACTCGCCGGCCTGTCGGCGATCGCCGCGCGCATGGAGGCGGCGGCCGCATGATCGAGGGGAAGGCCCGCAAGATCAGATGGGCGATCCTGGCGATGCTGTTCGCCTCGACCGTGATCAACTATCTCGACCGGCAGGCGCTCTCGATCCTGGCGACGACGGTGCAGCAAGACCTGCATATGGATGACATCGCCTATGCGCGCGTCGTCCAGGCTTTCCTGATTGCCTATACCTTCGCCTATCTGATGGCCGGCCGGGTGACCGACTGGCTGGGCACGCGCCTGTCTTTGGCGCTGTTCGTGGGCTGGTGGTCGCTGGCGAACCTGCTGACCGGCTTCGTCCGGTCGGCAGGGGAACTAGGCGCGACGCGCTTCGCGCTGGGGCTGGGCGAGGCGGGCAATTATACCGCCGGCCCCAAGGCGGTTTCGGAACATTTTCCACCCAGGGAACGCGGCATTGCGCTTGGCATCTATACGGCCGGCGCGATGATCGGCGCAACGCTGGCGCCACCGCTGATCGCCGGCATCGCGCTGCATTTCGGCTGGCGCGCGGCGTTCATCGCCACCGGCGCGGCGGGCCTTGCTTGGCTGGTCGTCTGGCTGACAATCTATCCGCGCAGCGCGCCGGAAGCCAAGGAAGAGCGGATCAGCGAAGGCGCGCTGTGGGGCCGTATCCTGCGCGACCGGTCGGTCTGGCTGCTCGCCGGCGCCCGCGCGGTCGCCGATCCGGTCTGGTATTTCTACCTCTTCTGGTTCCCCAAATATCTGACCGATATCTATGGCCTGACCCTGATCGCGGTCGCCTCCATGGCGTGGATCGTCTATCTCGCGGCCGACCTTGGCAGCATTGGGGGCGGCTTCTTCTCCAGCCGGTTGATCGCGCGCGGCGTGGCGCCGGCAACCAGCCGCATCATCGTGATGGGCGCGGCCGCGCTGGTGGCGCCACTGGGCGCGATCGCGGCCAGCCATCCGGCCCTGCCGATCCTGTTCGCGCTCGCCTCTGCCGTGGCCTTCGCCCATCTGGTGTTCCAGATCAACATCAGCACGCTGATCGTCGATCTCTACCCCACCCGCATCGTCGCCACCGTGTTCGGCGTGGTGGCGGCGGGCAGCGGGCTTGGCGGCCTGCTGTCGACCCAGTTGGTCGGCCAGCTTGTGGCAGGCGGCGCGTTCGAGCGCAGCTTCCTCTTGATGGCGCTGCTCCATCCGATCGCCTTTCTGCTTGCTTTCCTGGCGCTGCGCAGCGCGCGCCGATCCAAGGGGGAAGGCCAACTCGTCCACGCATAACAACAAGTGGGAGAGGAAGATGAAGCGTTTCTATGGACTGGCAGGGGGACTGGCCCTTGCCGGAACGGCGTCGGCCGCGCTGCTGCTGAGCAATACGGCCACCACGGGCGGCGCCAGCGGATCGACCAGCGCTATTGCCAACTGGGTTAGCCTTGGCAGCCCGCTCCAGGCGACGGCGGAAGAGCCCATGGCCGCCGCGCTCGCTGCCAGCATCAGCGTCGAGCGGGTGCCGCGCGACGCGGACTCCTCCAACCAGGCCGCCTGGTGGGTGCCGATCGCGCTGGCCCCCGACGGCACGCTCTATGTCGCCTTCGACAGTCCGCCCGCCTCCGGCGCGGCCGGCAGTCACGAGATCAAGATCGGCAAGCGCGACACGAGCGGCATCTGGACCTTCGCCGTGCTGCGCAATCCCGATGGCACGGTCTGGACCGAGGCGGACGATATCGGCCACAAGCAGCCGACCATCGCGGTCGACGGCGCGGGCGTGCTGCATGTCTGGGCCGACATGCACAATCTGTCGGACGGCATGCGCTATTTCCGCGCCGATGCGCCCGGTGGCATGAGCTTCACCCGCCAGACCGATATTCCGGCGACTGGCCTCTACACCTATCCGGTCGCCAAGCGGGCGCCCAATGGCGACGTCTATCTGATGATCCGCAGCTACGACGCGGCGACCTATGATGGCGAGGGCGAACTGTATCGCTGGGCCATGTCGGGCGGCAGCGGCGCTTGGAGCCATGTCGGCACCTTTGCCGCCGCCAATGATGCGGTCGTCTATCCGGACGACATGACATTCGGCAGCGACGGCAGCGTCCATCTGCTGTGGGAATGGGCCAAGTCGCTGCCCCGGTCGCTGCGTCATTATGGCAGCTATCTGCGCTACTCGCCGACCGGCGGCGGCTGGAGCTATGCCGATGGCACGGCGGCGATGCTGCCGGTGGGCCTCGCCAATGCCAAGCTCTTCTTCCTGCCGCTCCAGTCGGGCGAGGTCTTCACCACCGACCAGACGCTCAAGGGACTGCAGAGCGCCAAGCTGGCGCTCGACGATTATAACCAGCCGACCATCGCCTATCGCTATCGCCCGACCGATGGCAGCGGGGACGCCAATTTCGATGTGTGGCGCGTGCGCTGGAGCGGCACCGGCTGGACCAGCCGGGAAAAAATCTACGCCGCCAGCAACAATGTGCCCGCGGCGCTGGGCATATCGCGCACGGCGGCGCAGGTCCGCGTCTATTTCGCCACCACCGGCGAAGGGCTGCGCCAGGGGCTGAAGACATCGACGGCGTCGGGCTGGACGATCACCGACCTCGCCCCCGGCAAGGCGATAACCCGGCTTGCCACGGTGCCGCTGTCGGCCGACACCGACATCATCTATGGCGCCGCGCCGACCGATGTGAACAGCACCACCGGCAGCGTCTATCTGACGCAGGTCACGAACTGAAAGGGAGACGGGATGATCGGCAGTCGACGCGAATTTCTGGCGGCGGTGGCAAGTTCACCGTTGTTCGGCCGCTTTTCCGCGGCCACCGACGAGCCGACGCAGATCATCCCGCTCTGGCCCGATGGCGTGCCGGGCGGCAAGATACCGGCCATCACCGAAGTGGTGGACGACCAGATCGACACGCTGGGCTATCGCTACCGCGTCGGCATCCATGTGACGCGGCCGACCCTGTCCTGGTTCGCGGCGGCCAAGCCGACTGGCGCGGCAGTGCTGATCATTCCGGGTGGCGGCTATTCGCGGGTAGGCATCGACCGGGAAGGCTATGAATGCGCGCGCTGGATGGCTGACATGGGTATCCATGCCTTCGTCCTGCGCTATCGCCTGCCGGCCGATCGCTGGGCGGCGGGGGCAGATGTCGCGTTGCAGGATGCGCAACGGGCGATGCGACTGATCCGGGCCGGGCGCAGCGGCGGCTGGACCGTCGATCCGCAAAGGGTGCTGGTGCTGGGCGGGTCGGCCGGTGGTCATCTGGCCGGGAGCCTGTGCATGCGGCCCAATGACCGCATCTATCCGATGGCGGAGAGCGCGGACCATCTGTCGGCCCGGCCGGACGGGGCGATCCTGCTCTATCCGGTGGTGACGATGGCCGGCGCCACCAATGGCGGCAGCCGAAGGTCGCTGATCGGCGACGATCCGACCGACGCGCAAATAGCTGCCTATTCGCTGGACAAGATCGTGGCGTCGACCACGCCGCCGATGATCCTTTTCCATTCTGTCCATGACCGCACCGTGCCGGTCGACCAGTCGCTGACCTTGTTCGGGGCGGTGCGGGCCGCGCAGGGGGCGATCGACATGCATTTGTTCGACGAAGGCAGTCATGGCGTCGGCCTGCGCGGCGACCCGGCCCAGCCCTTTGCTGACTGGCCGACAATCGCGCGCAAATGGCAGGTGCGGAATGGACTGGTCTGAGTGTCAGGGAGTCCGGTGGAAGGGGGACATATTCTTCCAACCGATTGATCTTTTCCGTCGCATCGCGCTAAGCCCGGCCGATATTGTGGTGCCCGATCGGGTGCTGCCCGGAAAGGATGAGCATGTCCCCATATCTGAAGGCCGGCGCTGCGTTGGGCGCCTTGCTGCTGTTTCCCGTCACAGCCGCGCAGGCGCAGCAAAAGCTGACGCTGGAGCGGGTGTTCGCAAGCCCCGACCTCGCCGGCCCGCAGCCGCGTGCGCTCAAGCTCTCGCCCGACGGCAAGCTGGTGACCCTGCTCAAGCCGCGTGCTGACGAGAAGGAGCGCCTCGACCTCTGGGCAATCGACACCGCAACCGGCGCCGAGCGCATGCTGGTCGATTCGAAAAAGACCGGCAGCGGTGCGGAACTGAGCGAAGCGGAAAAGATGCAGCGCGAGCGCGACCGTTCGGTCGCCGGCAGCACCGGTATCACCAGCTATGACTGGTCGCCCGATGGCAAGACCATCCTGGTGCCGGTCGATGGCGATCTCTATCTTGCCGCGCTCGACGGCAAGGTCACCCGTCTCACCGACACGCCGGACGGCGAACTCAACGGCGTGGTCAGCCCCAAGGGCGGATTCGTGTCCTTCGTGCGTGGCGGCAATTTGTTCGTGCAGCCGATGAACGGCAGCGAGAAGCAACTGACCCAGGGCGCCAGCGATACGGTCAACTGGGGCGTGTCCGAATTCGTCGCGCAGGAGGAAATGGATCGGCGCACCGGCTATTGGTGGTCACCGACCGACGCGATGATCGCGGTCGCGCGGGTTGATGAAAGCCCGGTCGGGATTGTCACCCGCACCGCGATTGGCGGGGAGGGCACCAAGGTCTATCAGCAGCGCTATCCGGCCGCCGGTACCCCCAATGCGATCGTCGACCTTTTCGTCATGAAGGCGGACGGCTCGGGCCAGATCCAGGTCGATCTCGGCGCAGACAAGAACGTCTATCTCGCCCGCGTCGACTGGTCGAAGGATGGCAAGACCCTCTATGTCCAGCGCGAAAGCCGGGATCAGCAGCGGCTTGACCTGCTCGCGGTCGATCCCGCGACCGGCAAGGCGAAGGTCGTCCTCACCGAAACGTCGAAAAGCTGGATCAACCTCAGCAATAATTTCACGCCGCTGAGCGACGGCAGCTTCCTGTGGTGGTCGGAAAAGACCGGCCATGGCCATCTCTATCATGTGCGGGGCGGCAAATGGACCGCGCTGACCAGCGGCGAGTGGGAAGTGCGCGACATTGTCGGTGTGGATGAGGGCAAGGGCCTGGTCTATTTCACCGGCAATCGCGACACGCCGCTGGAGCAGCAGCTCTATGTCGCATCGCTGGCCAAGACCGGCCCGCTCAAGGCGCTTACCGCCAAGGGTTGGTGGAACGACGCGGTGATGGACGGCGCGGCCAGCCGGATCGTCGTCACCCGCCAGAATGCCGACCAGCCCAAGCAGGTCTATCTGGCCGACAGCGGCGGCAAACAGTTGCAATGGATTTCGGAAAATGCGCTGAAGGGCGATCATCCCTACGCGCCCTATCTGGCGAGCCACGCCAGGACCGTGTTCGGCACCGTCAAGGCGGCCGATGGCAGCACCCTCTACACCAAGATGCTGACCCCGCCGATGCAGCCGGGCAAGCGCTATCCGGTGTTCATGATCCATTATGGCGGTCCGGGTGCCGGGCGCCAGGTGACCAACACATGGAGTGGCGCGCTGAACCAATATCTGGTCGACCAGGGCTGGATCGTCTTCTCGATCGACAATCGCGGCACGCCCGATCGCGGCAAGGCATTCGAGGACCAGATCCATCGCGCCATGGGCACGGTCGAGGTCGACGATCAGTTGAAGGGCGTCGAATGGCTCAAGGCCCAGCCCTTCGTCGATCCCGAGCGGATCGCCACCTATGGCTGGTCCTACGGCGGCTATATGTCGCTCAAGCTGGCGGAAAAGGCGCCGGGTACGTTCGCCGCGATCGTCTCGGGCGCGCCGGTGACGAAGTGGGAGTTTTACGACACTCATTATACCGAACGCTATCTGGGCCAGCCGCAGGACAAGCCGAGCGCCTATCCGGGCTCCGATGCGGTCGATGAGGCAGTGAAGATAAAGGATCCGCTGCTGCTGATCCACGGCATGTCGGATGACAATGTCGTGTTCGACAATTCGACCGCGCTGATGGCGAAGATGCAGGGCGCGGCCGTGCCGTTCGAACTGATGGTCTATCCGGGGCAGACACACCGCGTCGGCGGGCCGAAGATCAGCGTTCACCTCTGGACCACGATCGAGAATTTCCTGCGCGATCAGGGTGTCGATCCGGCCAAGTGAAGGCCGGGCGTAGAGAGTAACGGATGGGTGGCGTCAATCGTGCTGACGCCACCTCCCACCCCGTGACTATCGCTGGCAATAGCCCTTCTTTCTGGACAAATCGCGCCACTGCGCTATGCGCCACCCCGCAATACTGCATGGAGTGGAGTGTTAAGTCATGGGTTATAAGGTCGTCGTCGTTGGTGCCACCGGTAATGTGGGCCGCGAGATGCTGACCATTCTCGCCGAACGCGAATTCCCGATTGACGAGATCGCGGCGGTTGCATCGCCCCGGTCGCAGGGCACCGAAATTGATTTCGGTGACACCGGCAAGACACTCAAATGCAAAAATATTGAACATTTCGATTTCACCGGCTGGGACATCGCCCTGTTCGCGGCCGGCTCCGGCCCGACCGCCGAATATGCGCCCAAGGCGGCGGCGGCCGGCTGCGTCGTGATCGACAATTCGTCGCTCTATCGCATGGACCCGGACGTGCCGCTGATCGTGCCCGAAGTGAACCCGGACGCGATCGACGGCTATGTGAAGAAGAACATCATCGCCAACCCCAACTGCTCGACCGCGCAGATGGTCGTGGCGCTGAAGCCCTTGCATGACGCCGCCAAGATCAAGCGCGTCGTCGTCGCCACCTACCAGTCGGTGTCGGGCGCCGGCAAGGAAGGCATGGACGAGCTGTTCGAGCAGTCGCGGAACATCTTCGTCGGCGATCCGGCCGAGCCGAAGAAGTTCACCAAGCAGATCGCCTTCAACGTGATCCCGCACATCGACGTCTTCCTGGACGATGGTTCGACCAAGGAAGAATGGAAGATGGTCGCGGAAACCAAGAAGATCCTCGATCCCAAGATCAAGCTGACCGCGACCTGCGTGCGTGTGCCGGTGTTCGTCGGCCATAGCGAAGCGATCAACATCGAGTTCGAGAATGAGATCTCGGCGAAGGAAGCGCAGGACATCCTGCGTGAGGCGCCGGGCATCATGCTGGTCGATAAGCGCGAGGACGGTGGCTACATCACGCCGATTGAATGCGTCGGCGATTTCGCGACCTTCATCAGCCGCGTGCGTGAGGATTCGACCATCGAGAACGGCATCAACCTGTGGTGCGTCAGCGACAATCTGCGCAAGGGCGCGGCGCTGAACGCGGTGCAGATCGCCGAACTGCTGGGCCGTCGCCACCTCAAGAAGGACTGAGCCCGAAGATGATCTCCGGCGCTGTCGCGGCATGGAAGGCCCTTCCTGTCGCTCAGCGCCGGATGATCGCCACCTTGTTGGTGGCGATCGGGTTGGCCAACGTCGCGCAGCCCTTTCCCGACCTTGCGCCGTTGCAGCATGGGCCGACCTTGCTGCTGACGTTTGCCACGCCCTGGCTGCTGCGGCGCTGGCCGCTTTCAAGCCGCTCGGTCGGCTGCATCTGGCTGTTCCTGCTGCTCCACACCTTCGGCGCGCGCTGGATCTATTCCTATGTGCCCTATGATGATTGGGCGCGAATGCTCAGCGGCCATGATATTTCCGGCCTCCTCGGCCTCCATCGCAATGCCTATGACCGGCTGGTCCATTTCGCCTTCGGGGCGCTGCTGACGGGGCCGGTGGCGGAGGTCGTGCGACGCAAGGGCGGCTTGCGCCATGGCTGGAGCCTGGCCTTCGCCTTTGCCGCGGTCGGCCTTGGCAGTGCGCTTTACGAGATATTCGAATGGCTGCTGACGGTGATCGCCGCCGGCGAGACCGCCGACTATTATAATGGCCAGCAGGGCGATGTGTGGGATCCGCAGAAGGACATGGCCGCCGCCCAGGTCGGCAGCGCCCTTGCCCTGATCGCGCTCTTGCGCGGGCGCGGCGGAGATCCTATCGGCGAGACCCCACGCCCCGAAGGACCAGTGCAATGACCGACCTGCAGATCGAACGCCATGATATCAAGGGCCTGGGCGGCCTGCCGATTGCGGTGCATGTCGTGGGAGAGGGACGCGACCTGGTGCTGATCCATGGCTATTTCTCCAATGCCTGGACCAACTGGATCCGCTACGGCCATGCCGCCAAGCTGGTGGAGGCAGGTTTCCGCCTGATCATGCCGGACCTGCGCGGTCATGGCGAAAGCGGCAAGCCTCATGACGCAGCGGCCTATCCGGCCGATGCGCTGACCGACGACAATCTGGCGCTGGTCGAGCAGATGGGGCTGACCGACTATGATCTGGGCGGTTACTCGCTGGGCGCGCGCACGACCGTGCGGATGCTGGCGCGCGGCGCGACTCCGCGCCGGGTGATCCTGGCCGGCATGGGTCTGCGCGGGCTGACCAGGACACTTGACAAGGGCGGCTATTACAAGAAGGTGCTGACCAATCTGGGCACGTTCGAGCGCGGCACGTCGGAATGGATGACCGAGGCGTTCCTCAAGACCACCAAGGGCGATCCGGTGGCGATGCTGCATATCCTCAACACCTTCGTCGACACGGACGAGGCGACGATTGCCGGTTTCCAGCAGCCGACCGAAGTGATCTGCGGCGCCGACGACCAGGACAACGGCATCGCGCAGGAACTGGTCGATGCACTGCCCAACGGCCGCTATGTCGAGATTCCGGGCAATCATATGAACGCCGTCACCCGCAATGAGCTGGGCCAGGCGATGGTCGATTTCCTGACCGCTTGACTGTCTCGCCCGCCTAATCCACCTTGGCCCCATAAGAAGACCTGAGGGGCCAAGTTCCATGAAAATCGCCATTTCGATCGCCGCGCTTGCGGCTGCCCTTGTTGCATCGCCGGTGCTGGCGCAGCAGGCGCCGACCGCGCAGCAGCCGACCGCTGCCGAAGCCGAAGCCTTCCTGACCAAGGCGGAGAAGGCGCTGTTCGATCAGTCGCTGATCAGCAGCCGGGCCGCCTGGATCAACGCGACCTACATCACCGACGATACCGACGCGCTCGCTTCCTATTTCGGCGCGATCGATACGACGATGCGGGTCGACTATGCGCTGGAGGCGGCAAAGTTCGCGACCGCGCCGGGCCTGACCGAGGAAACCAAGCGTCGCCTGACGCTGCTGCGCACGGCGCTGACCTTGCCCGCGCCGACCACGCCGGGCGCCTCGCAGGAACTCAATGACCTCGCGACCAAGCTGCAGTCCACCTATGGCAAGGGCAAGGGTACGCTCAACGGCCAGCCGATCAACGGCAGCGATATCGAAGAGAAAATGGGCACGGACCGCAACCCGGACGAGCTCAAGGAAATGTGGGTCAGCTGGCACGACAATGTCGGCGCGCCGATGCGCGGCGACTATGCCAAGTTGGTGACGATCGCCAACCAGGGCGCTAAGGAACTGGGCTTTGCCGATACCGGCGCGATGTGGCGGTCCAAATATGACATGCCGGCTGACGACTTCGCCAAGCTGACCGACAAGATCTGGGCCGAGGTGAAGCCGCTCTACGATGATCTGCACTGCTATACCCGCACCAAGCTCAACGAGAAATATGGCGATGCCGTTCAGGCCAAGACCGGGCCGATCCGCGCCGATCTGCTTGGCAATATGTGGGCGCAGGAATGGGGTAATATCTATGATATCGTCGCGCCCGCCGGTGCCGGTGACTTGGGCTATGACATCACCGACCTGCTGACGGCCAAGAATTACGATCCGATCAAGATGGTGAAGACGGGCGAAGGCTTCTACAGCTCGCTCGGCTTTGCGCCGCTGCCCCAGACCTTCTGGGATCGTTCGCAGATTACCAAGCCGCGCGACCGCGAAGTGATCTGCCATGCCTCCGCCTGGGATCTGGATAACAGGGACGATATCCGGATCAAGATGTGTACCAAGGTGAATGGCGACGATTTCGTCACCATCCATCATGAGCTGGGCCATAATTATTACCAGCGCGCCTATAATATCCAGAAGCCGCTCTATCTCGATGGCGCCAATGATGGCTTCCACGAGGCAATCGGTGACTTCATCGCGCTCTCGATCACGCCGGACTATCTGGTGAAGATCGGCCTGCTCGATCCCGCCAAGGTGCCGGGCACCGACAAGGATCTGGGTCTGTTGCTGCGCCAAGCGATGGACAAGGTCGCCTTCCTTCCGTTCGGCCTGCTTATCGACAAATGGCGCTGGGGCGTGTTCGACGGATCGATCCCGGAATCCAAATATGAGTCGGCCTGGACCGACCTGCGCCGTCAGTATCAGGGCATCGTTCCGCCGGTGTCCCGTGACGAGACGAAGTTCGATGCCGGCGCGAAATTCCATATTCCAGGCAATACGCCCTATACCCGTTATTTCCTGGCACGCGTGCTGCAGTTCCAATTCTATGAGGCGGCCTGCCGCCAGTCCGGCTGGAAGGGACCGCTCCATCGCTGCTCCTTCTATGGAAACAAGGCCGTAGGCGAGAAACTTGATGCCATGTTGAAGATGGGTGCATCCAAGCCCTGGTCCGATGCGCTGCAGGCCTTCACCGGCAGCCGCGAGATGTCGGGCAAGGCGCTGGTCAATTATTTCGCGCCGCTTCAGACATGGTTGAAGACGCAGAATAAGGGCAAGTCCTGCGGCTGGTAAGTCGCCGTAAAAATTGGTAAATGGCCGGCGCATGAGCGCGCCGGCCGTTATTCTTTCCCTGCTTTTCGGTACTGCCCTGGTGATGACTATCGCCATGGGTGTTTCATGGCTGCATTTCGGTCGCCAGAGGCATGTGCTGACCTGGACCGCATCCTATGCGGTCGCCATCCTCCAATGGATCGCCAATGCCGGTGGCTATTTCCTGCACAGCCGCTGGCTGTTCATCCTGACCGGCATCGGCCTCATTGTCAGCGCGTCGCTGCTGGCGATCGGCATCCGTCAGCGTTCGGGCCGCCCCTTGCAGTTGCTCGCCTTTGCCGTCCCGGCTGTCCTGGTGAGCCTGGCAATGGCGATTGCGATCGGGCCAGTGGGTAGCCAGATCATGCAGGGGATGATCATTCCTGCCTATGTCGGTCTGCTCATGGCGGTCAGTGCGCTGTCGCTCTGGCCGCGCAACCGGTCCTTCACGCCGCCCGAACTGGCCTTCTTCGCCGCGCTGCTCGCCTTTGCTCTGGGTCAGCTGGCGCTGGCCACATCGGCAGCCCTGATCCGCGGCCCGGAGGACGGCAAGGAACTCTATCGCGCGATCCTCGGGCTGTTCATGCCGACCGTCTATGTCGGCACGGCGGTTACGGCCGTGCTGGTGGTGGCGGGCGATCTTGCCCAGCAGCTTCGGCAGCAGATGATGCATGATCCGCTGACCAATATCCTCAACCGTCGCGGTATCGAGGAAGCAGCCGAAAGGGCGATCGCCAACGCCAGGCGGCAGGGGCGACCGGTTGCGCTGGTCATCTGTGACCTGGATGGCTTCAAGGGGCTGAACGACGGCTATGGTCATATGGCGGGCGATGCCGCGCTGCGCGGCTTTGCCCATCTGCTGACCAACGCGGTGCGGCGCGGTGATGTGGTCGGCCGCCTGGGTGGCGACGAGTTCGGCCTGCTGATGGTGGATACCGGCGCGGAAGTCGCGGCCGATGCGATGGAGCGCGTGCGCGCCGAAATCAGTTGCCTGCGCCTTGGCGAAGCGCCCCAGGCGCTGTTGCGCGCCAGCTTTGGCGTTACCGATTTGCGGCCGGATGATCGGGAACTGGACGATCTGGTCGCGCGGGCGGATGCGGCGCTTTATGCTGCGAAGCGCGACGGCAAGAACCGGGTCACGGTATCCCGCGCCGCCGCCTGATCCATCGGGATCGGGCAACGACGCGGGGGTTCCTGCCTTACCGGAAGGGCGGCTCGTTGAAGGCGCGCAGTTTGCGGCTGTGCAGCTTTGGCCCTTCCTGACGCAATAGTTCGCAGGCCATCAGGCCGACACGTAGATGGCCGGCAATGGCTTCCTCATAGAAGCGGTTGGCCTGGCCGGGCAGCTTCAGTTCGCCATGGATCGGCTTGTCCGATACGCAGAGCAGCGTGCCATAAGGGACGCGGAAGCGATAACCCTGGGCCGCGATCGTCGCGGACTCCATGTCGATGCCAACCGCGCGCGACAGGCTGAAGCGCAGGGCGGAACTGGAATAGCGCAATTCCCAGTTGCGATCGTCGGTGGTGACGACGGTGCCGGTGCGCAGGCGGCGCTTGAAATCCTCCGGGTTTCCACCGCCCAATATCGCTTCGGCGGCGCTCGCCATCGCGACCTGGACCTCGGCGATCGCCGGCACCGGGATTTCCGGCGGCAGCATCTCGTCGAGGACATGGTCGTCGCGCAGATAGGCGTGGGCCAGCACATAATCGCCGATCCGCTGGCTGGGTCGCAGGCCGCCGCAATGGCCGATCATCAGCCAGGCTTCGGGGCGAACGACGGCCAAGTGGTCGCAGATGGTCTTGGCGTTGGACGGGCCGACACCGATGTTGACAAGAGTGATGCCGCTGCGATCCGGCGCGATCAGATGATAGGCCGGCATCTGATGCTTGCGCCAGGCGCTGTCGGCGATCATCTGCGCGGGATCGGCGGTTTCGGGCGTAACGAAGACGCCACCGGCACCCGACAGCGCAGTGAAGCGGCTGTCAGGGCGCTGCAGTTCCTTGCAGGCCCAATCCACGAACTCGTCGACGTAACGATGATAGTTGGTGAACAGGATATAGCGCTGCACATGCTCGGCCGGGGTGCCGGTATAGTGCTTCAGGCGCGCCAGCGAGAAGTCGGTGCGGAGCCCGTCGAACAGGGCGAGCGGACGGTCCCCTTCGGCATCCGGCGTGAACAGTCCGTCAGCGATCTCGTCGCCGATCTCGGCCAGTTCCGTTGCCGGGAAGTGGCGCGCCAGCTCGGTCGGCGGCGTGCCGTCGAGCGCGTTGATGTCGAGTCCGTCGAGGACATAGGGGAAGGGGATCTGCTGATCCGACAGGCCGGTTTCGACCTCCACGCCATAGTCGCGGACCAGAAGGTCGATCTGTTCGGCGAGATAATCGGCGAACATGGCGGGCCGGGTGACCGTGGTCACATAGCGGCCGGGCTTCGACAGGCGCGCGAACGAACGGCCCGGCGGTGGTGCCTGGCTGTCATCCTGATAGGTGACCCGCAGTTCGGGGTAGCAGAAGCGCCGGTCTGCCCGCGCCTCGGGCGGCGGGATGCTGCCGTCGCGGGCATAGGCACGCATGGCCTCCCGCAGATTTTCGATGGATGTCTGATAGATGGCGTCGAGTTGCGCGACGATCGCTGTGCCGATGCTCTGTGTCATCACCTCTTGCTACCGCACTTGTGTGACGGAAGGAAGATGCCAGCGAAACAATCGCGCGCCCGACCGATCTGGCCGGGCGCGCGACCGGAAAATTCAGAGCTGTTCGAGCATGAAGTCGGCCGAGGAGACCTTGAAGTCGCCCGGTGCTTCGACGTTCAGTTCCTCGACGACGCCGTCCTTGACGATCATCGAGAAGCGCTGGCCACGCTCGCCAAGGCCGAACTTGCTGCCGTCCATGGTCAGGCCCACGGCCTGCGCGAAGCTGCCATTGCCGTCTGCCAGCATCGTCACCTTGTCATCGGCGCCGGCCGACTTGCCCCATGCGCCCATGACGAAGGCATCGTTGACGGCGGTGCAGGCGATCTCGTCGACGCCCTTGCCCTTCAGGGCCTCGGCCTTTTCGATGAAGCCGGGCAGATGCTTGGCCGAGCAGGTCGGCGTGAAGGCGCCGGGCACCGAGAAGAGGGCAACGGTGCGGCCCGCGAAATAATCATCCGAAACAACCTGTTCGGGGCCGTTTTCGGTCATCTTCGTGAAGGTGGTGCTGGGAAGGCGGTCACCCTTGGCGATGGTCATATCTTGTCTCCTGGCCTGTGGCGTCGCGGAGTTCGTTGCTCGCGCCTTCGCTGTCAAGGGTGCGGGTGCGGAATATGGCACGATGCCCCTTTGTCGCGACGGTCGCCGATTGGCATTGGCGCGTTTCTGCCTATATTCCGCAGCATGACCGATCCGCGCTTCTATGGCGGCCGCTTCCTACTGGCATTGCCAGGCATGGAAGATGAGCGCTTCGACCATTCCGTGATTGCGCTATGCGTGCATGACGAGGATGGGGCGCTGGGTATTTCCCTGAGCGAGGAGGTCGAGGGGGTCGGCTTGCGCGACCTGCTCCAGAGTTTCGATATCGACGCTTCGGCCATTCCTGACCAGCCCGTCCTGAAGGGCGGACCGGTGGAGCCGCGGCGCGGCTTCGTGCTGCATTCGCTCGATTGGGCCGGGCAGGACATGGTGCAGTCCGGGCCGGACTGGGGTCTTTCCGGCTCGCTCGACATATTGAAGGCGATTGCCGAAGGGCGCGGCCCGAGCCGCTATCTTGTCGCGCTGGGCTATGCGGGCTGGGGCGCGGGCCAGCTGGAACGGGAAATGGCGGGCGAAAGCTGGTTCCTGGCCGAGGGCGATGCGGCCCTGCTGTTCGACACGCCTGCGCACCGCAAATGGCGCGCGGCCTATGCCGCCGCGGGGGTCGATTCGGCCCATCTGGTGAGTGGCGGCGGGTCGGCCTGACTTTTTGATCCGTTGCGCTGTCGATTTCCGGCCGTTTCAGGGATGGAACGACAAAAGCCGTTGGCCGCTTGTTCTGGCATCGTAACTGAACCGTTTAGGGTAAATTCGCTTTAACCATAGCGCGATAGATTGCAGCAATCGGTTCCGCTCATTCTCCGTCCTTGGGGAATATGCGGGGTTATTTCATGAAGAAGATTATCTGTGCGGCACTTGCCGCAGCGATGCCGCTCGCGCCGGCGTCGGCAGCGACCTGCTGGAAGAAGGATCATGTCGAGGCGGCGCAGGTCCGCAATTTCGAGATGATGCTGATGGTGTCGGCGCTTCGCTGCAATACGAGCGCCTATGATTTCCTGCCGGCCTATAACCAGTTCGTGCGTGAAAAGCGGACGGCCCTGGTCGAGGTGAATGACGCGCTGCGCAGCCACTTTGCGGACGTTGCGGGTCTGGAAGGCGGTCTCGACGCCTATGATGATTATGTCATCATGCTGGCGAACAGCTATGGCGCGGGTGCTGGCGGGCTGGAATGCCGGGATCTTCAGGCGATCCAGGCGGCGGCCAATGCGGTCCCGGCCAATCGGGCTGCGATCTGGAAATTGTCGGAATCTGCCGGCATCGCGCCGCGGATCGATGCGCCCCAGTGCGACATGGCGATCGCGCTGGCCAATGATCTGCTGGCCGACGAAGGTGTAAGCGGCGGCTCTGTGGGCCGATCCATCGCCATGGCCGAAGGAGCAGCGCGCCTGCCGTCCGCACAGGCTCGGGGTCCGGCCAATTAACACATAAAGAAAACTTTATATTGAGTTGCCATGCTTGGCGGCGATTGGTAAAGCCCGACCATCGCCGCCGCCTTTCTTATGCCGGCGGCCGGTCAATTTCTAATGATGGAGACAGGCTCGTGGCCACCGTACCCGCTGACAAGGCGCAGGATTATGTGATCGCCGATATCGGCCTTGCCGCCTTTGGTCGCAAGGAAATCGAGATCGCCGAAACCGAAATGCCCGGCCTGATGGCTCTGCGCGCCGAATTCGGTGCGTCGCAGCCGCTCAAGGGCGCGCGCATCACCGGTTCGCTGCACATGACGATCCAGACCGCCGTGCTGATCGAGACGCTGACCGCGCTGGGCGCGCAGGTCCGCTGGGCGACCTGCAACATCTATTCGACGCAGGACCATGCCGCCGCCGCGATCGCCGCGTCGGGCGTGCCGGTCTTCGCCGTCAAGGGCGAGAGCCTTCAGGAATATTGGGACTATGTCGAGCGCATCTTCGACTGGCACAATGACGACAGCGGCGTCTGCAACCTGATCCTCGACGATGGCGGCGACGCCACCATGTTCGCCCTGTGGGGCGCCCGCGTCGAAGCCGGCGAAGAGCTGTTTACGCCGTCGAACGAGGAAGAGGAAATCTTCTGCGCCGTGCTGAAGCGCGTGCTGGCCGAGCGTCCCGGCTTCCTGACCAAGACCGTCCAGTCGATCAAGGGCGTGTCGGAAGAAACCACCACCGGCGTGCATCGCCTGTATGAACTGTCGAAGAAGGGCAAGCTGCCTTTCCCGGCAATCAACGTGAACGACAGCGTCACCAAGTCGAAGTTCGACAACCTCTATGGTTGCAAGGAATCGCTGGTCGATGCCATCCGTCGTGGCACCGACGTCATGCTGGCCGGCAAGGTCGCCTGCGTTGCCGGTTTCGGTGACGTCGGCAAGGGTTCGGCCGCATCGCTGCGCAATGGCGGCGCCCGCGTCCTCGTGACCGAGGTCGATCCGATCTGCGCCCTGCAGGCCGCGATGGAAGGTTATGAAGTCGTGACGATGGAAGAAGCCGCGCCGCGCGCCGACATCTTCGTCACCGCGACCGGCAATGAAGGCGTTCTGACCGTCGATCATATGCGCGCCATGAAGAATATGGCGATCGTGTCGAACATCGGTCACTTCGACAGCGAAATCGAAATCGCGGGTCTCGCCAACATGAAGTGGACCGAGATCAAGCCGCAGGTCGACGAAGTCGAATTCCCCGACGGCAAGAAGATCATCGTCCTGTCGAAGGGCCGTCTGGTCAACCTGGGCAACGCCACCGGCCACCCCAGCTTCGTGATGTCGGCCAGCTTCACCAACCAGACGCTGGCGCAGATCGAGCTGTGGACCAAGAGCGAAACCTACGGCAACGACGTCTATGTCCTGCCCAAGCATCTGGATGAAAAGGTCGCTGCGCTGCATCTGGAAAAGCTGGGCGTGAAGCTGACCCAGCTCAGCCAGCGTCAGGCCGACTATATCGGCGTGCCGGTCGAAGGCCCGTTCAAGCCGGACCACTACCGCTACTGAAAATTGGAAAGGGGGAGGGCCATCCTCCCCCTTTTGCCTTATCCGATGCCCGGACCATGCTGTGCCGGGCATTCATCATATCTGGGCGCTTTCCGCCGGCGCCAAGTTGCGTTAGGCCCGTGGCCATTGGTCTGTATGAACGATAAACAACTGGTCGCGAACGGGATGGGAATGGCGCAATGGGGTCTATGAGCCCGCTTGCCACTTTGTTGCTGGGCACGGTGATGGCCGGCTGGCTGGGGGCTGCGATATGGGCGCTGGTCACGGGCCAGCGCATGCGCCGCGCAGGCATGCAGGCGCAGGGCAAGCTGGATCGGCTGACGACGCTGCTGGCGTCGGCGCCGGCTGCGCCCGTCATCATTCATCCTGACGGCCGGATGGAGGCCGCCGATCGGCTGGGCAAATGGCTGGGCCGGGACCGTGTGCCGACCTTCGTGTCCGAACTGACGGCGCCCGATGGCGGGCTTGAGCCGGCCGATGCCGCTGCACTGGGGCGCGAGATCGGCGCCGCACAGAAAGCGGGCAAGAGTTTTTCGCTGCCGATCCGGGGCAGCGGCTCGTCGCGCACGCTGCTGGTTCGCGGTGCGCCCGCCGGGCCGGCGCTGGCCGCCAATGGCGGCGTCGTGCTGTGGATCTTCGACGCGACCGACAGCCAGGCGGAAATCCAGGCGCTAAGCGCGACCGTCGGGCAATTGCGCGAGGCGTTGGAGGCGCTCGCTGGACTGGTCGAGGCCGCGCCCTTCCCGATGTGGCACCGCACGCCCGACCTGCGCCTGAGCCTGGTCAACAGCGCCTATGTCCGCGCCGTCGACGGCGCTGGTGCCCATGACGTGATCATGAACGGCACCGAACTGGTCGAGAATGTGAACGGCTTCAGCCCGCAGGACGCCGCGGCACAGGCGCTCGACGAAGGCAATTCGCTTGCCCGTATCGTTCCCGCAACGATAGATGGCGAACGGCGGACGATGCGCGTCGTTGACGTGCCGCTGGGCGCGGCCGGGGTCGCAGGTTTCGCGATGGACCAGCATGAGCTGGAACAGGCGCGGGTCGAGCATCGCCGGTTGGAAGCGGCCCAGCGCGATCTGCTCGATCGGCTGTCAGCCGGCGTCGCGCGCTTCGGTCCAGATCGGGCGCTGCGCTTCTGGAACCAGCCCTTCATCAGCCTGTTCGGCCTGAAACAGGAAGCGCTCACGGATGCACCGCTGTTCGAGCGCGTGCTGGATCAGATGCGCGATGCCCGCCGCCTGCCGGAAAATCGCGACTTCCCGGCCTGGCGCGCGGAGCGGCGCGACTGGTTCCTGTCGCCGGATCCGCTGGAGGAGAACTGGCTGCTGGTCGATGGCACGCATTTGCGCGTCTATGCCCAGCCGCTGCCCGACGGTGGCCTGTTGCTGATCTTCGAGGATCGGACCGAACAGGTGCAATTGTCGAGTGCGCGCGACACGCTGCTGCGGGTGCGGACGGCGACCTTCGACAATCTGTTCGAGGCGATCGGCGTCTTCTCGTCGGATGGGCGCCTGCATCTGTGGAACAGCCGTTTCCGCACCATCTGGGACATCAGTGAAGAAGCGCTGGGCAAGCATCCCCGCATCGACGAGTTGATGCGCGCCGTGCAGAGCCGCCTTGCCAAGCCGCAGCAGAGTAATCTGGTGCGCGAACTGGTCCGCGCGGCAACGGTCGAGCGCAAGCAGCGTGTTGGCCATGTCGGCTTTGCCGACGGGCGTATCTTCGAATTTGCCGCCATTCCGCTGCCGGACGGCAATGCGCTGTTCACCATGCTGGATGTCACCGACAGCCGGCGGGTCGAGCAAATGCTGCGCGACCGCAACGAGGCGTTGGAGCAGGCCGACAAGGTCAAGACCGCCTTCGTCACGAACATGAGCTATGAATTGCGCACGCCGCTGACGACCATCGCCGGCTTTGCCGAGATGATGAGTGCTGGCTATGCCGGTGAACTCAGCGACAGCGCGGTCGAATATGTGAACGGCATCCTTCAGAGCACCGGCCGCCTGTCGATGCTGATCGACAATGTGCTCGACCTCACCCAGGGCGAGGCCGGCACCTTGCCGATCGAACGCAGCGAGGTCGATCTGGCGGCTCTGGTGCGTGCCAGCGTGGCGCGCATCGATGCCGAGGCGAAGGCCAAGGGGATCGATCTTGCCGTCACCTTGCAGGATACGCTGGGGGTGATCCAGGGCGATGCACGCCGGATCGGCCAGGCGGTCGATCATCTTCTGGAAAATGCGGTGCGCTATTGCGGCTCGGGCGCACGGGTGCTGTTGCACGGCGATGGCGGCCCCGATCTCGCGCGCCTGGTCGTGTCGGACAATGGCCCCGGCATCGATGCCACCCGGCAAGCCACGATCTTCGATGCGATCAGTCGCGCCGAACAGAATCGCAAGGGCGCGCGCGCGACGATCGGCCTGCCGCTCGTCAAGCAGTTGGCACAGGCCCATGGCGGCACGTTCGAACTGGTATCGGAGCCGGGTCAGGGAACGATGGTCGTGATCGAGCTGCCGCGTGGCTGAGCTGGATATGATGCTGGAGGGCGAGGGCGCCCAGCTCGATCTGGGCCGACGACTGGCGGGCCATGTCCGCATCGGTGACGTCATCGCGCTGGAAGGCGGTCTGGGCGCCGGCAAGACGACGTTGGCGCGCGGCCTGTTGGAGGGGCTTGGCCTGGAGGGGGAGGCGCCCAGCCCCAGCTTCGCGATCGTCCAGCCCTATGACATTCCCGATGTCCGCCTGCCGGTCGCCCATGTCGATCTCTACCGGCTTGATGATGCGGAGGAAGCGGCCGAGCTGGCGCTGGACGAATATCTGCAGGACAGTCTGCTGATCATCGAATGGCCCGACAGGCTGGGCGATGGGCTCTGGTCGCACGCCCTGTTTCTGACCATCATGATCGAGCCGGATGGCGCACGGCGCTTGACAGCGCGCGTGCCCGACGCTTGGACGGACCGATGGTCACAGATATGATCCCCCCCGCAACCGCCCCCGCTTTCCTCACGCAGGCGGGTTGGGATGGCGCCGCCATCGTGCCGCTTGCCGGCGATGCGTCCTTCCGCCGCTATTTCCGCGTGGTCGACGGCGGCCGCCGTGCCGTGCTGATGGACGCGCCGCCGCCGCATGAAGATCCGCGCCCGTTCATTGCGATTGCGCAGCATCTGCTGGGTCAGGGCTTTGCCGCGCCGGCAATCCTGGCGCAGGACCTGACGCAGGGCCTCGTCCTGATCGAAGATTTTGGTGACGAGCGCCTGAAGGAGCATGTCGAGGAGGATCCGGCGGGTGAACTGGCGGTCTATCGCCGCGCGATCGATCTGCTGGCCGACCTGCACAAGCTGTCCGCTGCCGATGTCCCGCCCTATGACCGCGCGGTCTATCAGCGCGAGGTCGGGCTGCTGACCGAATGGTATTGCCCGGCGCTGGGGCTGGACGTCGATGCCGACGCCTATCATGCAGCCTGGGACGCGGTACTGCCGATCGCCGAACAGTCGGCAAGCCCGGTCGTCACCGTGCTGCGCGACTATCATGCCGAAAATATCATGCTGATTGACCGGCCCGAAGTGCGCGGCCTGGGTCTGCTCGATTTCCAGGACGCGCTGGCCGGCCACCCGGCCTATGACCTCGTCTCGCTGCTGCAGGATGCCCGGCGCGACGTGCCTCCCGAACTGGAGGCGGCGATGCTGGCCCATTATCATGCAGTCGCCAATCCGCCGGCCGATTTCGACGCCGCCTATGCGGTGCTGGGCGCCCAGCGCAACGCGAAGATCATCGGCATCTTCACCCGCCTGTGGAAGCGCGACCACAAGCCGCGCTATCTGTCCTACCTGCCGCGCATGTGGGGGCTGCTGGAGCGCGATCTGGCCCATCCGGCGCTGGCGCCGGTCAAGGCCTGGTTCGATGCCAATATCCCTGCCGACAAGCGTCATCATGCGCTCGCGGAGTTCGCCCAGGCATGATCGATACCGCCATGCTCATGGCAGCAGGACTCGGCAAGCGGATGCGCCCGCTGACGGCAACCCGTCCCAAGCCGCTGGTGAAGGTCGCCGGCAAGGCGCTGATGGACCATGCGCTCGATCGCCTGGCGGCCGGTGGCATCAAGACCGTGGTCGTCAACGTCCATTATCTCGCCGATACGGTCGAGGCGCATCTCAAAACGCGCAAGGACATGGACTTCCGCATTTCCGACGAGCGGGCCAAGCTCCTGGAAACCGGCGGAGGGCTGATCCACGCCAGGCCACTGCTCGGCGACAAGCCGTTCATCTGCGCCAATAGCGACAATCTCTGGATCGACGGCCCGGCCGAGACGCTGGGCATGATGCAGCGGCTATGGGATCCCGAACGGATGGACGCGCTGCTGCTGCTGGTGCCGCTGGCGCGGGCCAATTGCCATAGCGGACCGGGCGATTTCCATATGGACGCCAATGGCCGCCTGACGCGGCGCAAGACCGCCCATGTCGCGCCGTTCGTCTTCACCGGCGTACAGATCCTTTCGCCCCGCCTGCTGGTCGATCCGCCAGCGGATGTCTTTTCGACGAACATCTTCTGGAACCGTGCAATCGCGGCCGGGCGCCTCTATGGCGCAGTGCATCAGGGGCTATGGTTCGACGTGGGTACGCCGCAGGCCATCCCCGTCGTGGAGTCGATGATCGCCCATGGGTGATCGGGCCAAGCCGGCGCTGTACACCATCCCGGCGCACCGCGCCTTCGCCGACGCGCTGGTTGCCGGCATCTTGGCGCAGCAGGGAAGCGATCCGGTCCGTCTGGCGCAGGGCATGATCCTGTTGCCCAGCAATCGCGCCGTCCGGGCCGTCAGCGACGCCTTTGTCCGCCGGGCCGAAGGCGGCCTGCTGCTGCCCCGTCTGGTCGCGCTGGGCGATCCCGAACTCGGTGAGGAAGTCGGTGGCGCGCTCGACCCGCTCTGGGAAGGCGATGCCGTTCCCGCCGCCATCCCGCCGATGCGGAGACAGATGATCCTGGCGCGCATGGTGCAGGATGCGGGCGGCGCAGCCGATGCCGGGCAGGCGCTGCAACTGGGGCAGGCGCTCGGTGCCGTGCTCGACCAGATGCAGGTGGAGCGGGTGCCGGTCGATGCGCTGTCGAAGCTCGACCTGATCGAGGGGCTGTCGAGTCATTGGGAAAAATCGCTCGGCCTCTTCTCCATCCTGATTGCGCGTTGGCCGGCTGAACTGGCACGGCTGGGCTTCATCGACCTTGCGGATCGGCGCAACCGGCTGTTCGACCGGGTTGCTGCGCGCTGGGCGGAGGCTCCACCGCCGGGCTTCATCGTCGCGGCCGGCATCAGCGCAACTGCGCCGGCGATCGCCGGGCTGCTGCGGCGGATCGCCGAACTGCCCAATGGACAGGTGGTGTTCGCCGGCCTCGACCAGAATTTGGACGAGGACGCCTGGGCCGCGATCGGTCCGTTCCCGCCCGATCCCGTCACCGGCCGCAGCGCTGCGGGACATGAGACCCATCCCCAATATGCCTTGAAGCGCCTGCTCGACCGGATGAGCGCCAGCCGCGAGGATGTCGCCCAGTGGCGCTGGGGCAGCGAGCATGATGCCCGGGCCGTGCGCGGCCGCAATATTTCCAATGCGATGCTGCCGCCGCGCCTGACCAGTCGCTGGCGCGATCTCAAGACCGCCGATCGCTCGCTGGCCAGGGTCGAGGCGCTGGAGGTAGCGACGCCGGGCGAGGAAGCGCAGACGATCGCCATCGCGCTGCGCGAGGCGCTGGAAACGTCCGAACGCACCGCCGCGCTGGTGACGCCGGACCGACAACTGGCGGTGCGGGTTTCCGCGCATCTGCGCCGCTGGGGCATAGAGGCCGACGATTCCGCCGGTCAGCCCTTGTCCCGCCTGCCGCCCGGCACCTTGCTGATCGCGATGGCGGAGGCGGCGGCCGAGCGTTTCGCGCCGGTCGCGCTGCTGACCCTGCTCAAGCATCCGCTGGTAATGCGCGGCGAAATGCGTCTGCCCTGGCTGGAGGGCGTGCGTCAGCTCGACCTGCTGCTGCGCGGACCGCGGCCGCAGGCGGGGCTGCGCGGCATCGACCTGCTGCTGGAATCGCGTGAGGGCGATGACCGGCAGAAGGATCTGCGCGCGCAGGCCCGCGCATGGTGGCCTTGGGCGCGCGACCTGCTGGAACCGCTGGAGGCCGCCTTCGCGCTCGCGCCCGATCTGGCCGGGCAATTGGCGGCCGTGCGCGAGCAGGCCGGGGCGCTCACCAATGACGCGCTCTGGGCCGGGCATCAGGGCCATGCCGCCGCCGACCTGTTCGCCGAGATGGAGGCCGCCGCGACCGAAGGGCCGCGCCAGGCCGATATCCGCTCCTTGCCCGCACTGCTCGACCATATGCTGGGCGGCGTGTCGGTGCGCCCGCCACAGGGCGGCCATCCCCGCATCGCCATATTGGGTCTGGTCGAGGCGCAGCTGGTTCAGGCGGACCTGATGATCCTGGGCGGCCTCAACGAAGGCAGCTGGCCGGGCCTGCCATCGCCCGATCCCTGGCTGGCGCCGCGCATTCGCCGCGAACTGGGCTTGCCGGGTCTCGAAACCCGGATCGGCCTTGCCGCGCATGATTTCGCGAGCGCGCTGGGCGCCCCGCATGTCCTCATCACCCGTGCCCGGCGCGGCAGCGGCGGGCCGGCGATCGCCTCGCGCTTCTGGCTGCGGCTGAAGGCGATGGCCGGGCCGCAATGGAAAACCGCCGATCGTTATCACCTGCTGGCCGATGCGCTGGACCTGCCACCCAGCCACCGGCCGTCCGCGCGCCCTGCGCCGGTGCCGCCGCTTGCCGCCCGGCCGACCCGCATTCCGGTTACCGATGTCGACCGGCTGAAGGCCGATCCCTTCGCTTTCTATGCCCGGCGCATCCTGAAGCTCAATCGGCTCGATCCGGTCGATGCCGATGCCGGCCCGGCCTGGCGCGGTACGGTCGTGCATGAGATATTGGAGCATTGGGCGCAGGGTGGCAGCCGCGATCCGGCCGATCTGGAGGCGCGCGCCCGCGCCCTGTTCGCCCGGCCCGATGTTCATCCGCTGCTCCGCGCCCTGTGGCAGCCGCGCCTGATCGAGGCGATCCGCTGGATCGCGGCCGAAGTGGCGAAGGATCAGGCCGCGGGTCGCCATATCCTGGCGGTGGAGACGGAAGGGAAGGCGGAGATTGCCGGCGTTCTATTGACCGGCAAGGCCGATCGCATCGATCGGATGCCCGACGGCAGCATCGGCATCGTCGACTACAAGACCGGCAAGCCGCCCAGCGCGCGGCAGGTACGGGGCGGCTATGCGCTGCAGCTCGGCCTGCTCGGTTTGATTGCGGAATCCGCCGATGGCGCCTTCCCCGGCGTTGCCGGCGCGCGGGTGGCGGGCAGTTTCGAATATTGGTCGCTGGCCAAGAAGGGCGACGCCTTTGGCTATCGCGAGAGCCCGGTCGATCCGATGGGCAAGCGCGACAAGGTCGTCACCGCCGATTTCACCGCCTTCGTCTACGACCAGTTTCGCGACGCAGCCGAAACCTGGCTGACCGGCGCCGCGCCCTTTGCCGCGCAGGTCAATCCGGAAGTGGCCAATTATGGCGATTATGACCAGCTGATGCGGCTGGAGGAATGGTATGGGCGCGACGATGGCTAAAGGCTCCAGCCCTTTGCAACCGCTGGCCGGCGCGCAGGCGCTGGCCGCAGCGCCCGACGCCCATGTCTGGCTGTCGGCCTCCGCCGGCACTGGCAAGACCCATGTGCTGACCGCGCGCGTCTTCCGCCTGCTGCTCCAGGGCGTGCGGCCGGAAAATATCCTGTGCCTGACCTTTACCAAGGCCGGCGCGGCGGAAATGGCCGACCGTATCCATGACCGGCTCGCCACCTGGGTACAGGCCGAGGAACGCGACCTGTTCAACGATCTGGAAGCGCTGGGCGAGGAAAGCGGGCCGGAGGCGCGCGACCGCGCCCGGCGCCTGTTTGCCGAAGTGCTGGAATCGACCGGCGGCGGCCTGCGCATCCAGACCATCCATGGCTTCTGCCAGCAATTGCTTGCCTCCTTCCCGTTGGAGGCGGACCTCGCCCCCGGCTTTCGTCCGCTCGACGCACGCGAACAGGGTGTGCTGGCCCGCCAAACGCTGGCCGATATGGTCATCCGGGCCGAAGAGCTGGGCGATGGCGACCTGATCGACGCCTTGCAGGCTTTGAGCCTGCGACTGGGAGAGGGGGCGGCCGAGACTTTCCTGCTGCGCTGTGCCGCCCGCCTTTCCGCACTGACAGAGCTACCCGGCGATATCGGTCCCTGGCTGGCGCGCGAACTGGGCCTGCCCGAAGGCGATATCGACGCCTGGCTGGCGGACCAGTGCAGCGACGACATGTTCGACATGCGCAGCCTGGCCTGGGTGGCACAGGCTAATGCCGACTGGGGTACGGGCCGGGCGCTGGAACGCTGCGACCGGATCGCCGCGTGGCGCAGCCGCGATCCCGCCGCACGTGCCGCGGCCCTGACCGACCTGCACAGCGCCTGGGCGAAGGCGGATGGCGACCTCATTTCCGCCAAGGGCTGGGTGCCGCCGATCGACGGCTATGGCGAGGCCACGGCACGGCTCCATGCCCGCTGCGCCGAGCTGATCGGGGTCAAGCTTCAGGCCGATTATGCCGCGCTGCTGGCCCGCGCGCTCCATGCCGGCCGCGCCTATGCCCGCGCCTATGACGAAGCCAAGCGGCTCGCCGGCGCGGTCGATTTCGACGACCTGATCGCGCGCACGGCCTCCCTGCTCCAGAAGGAGGGGATCGCCGAATGGATCCGCTACAAGCTGGACCAGCGGATCGACCACATCCTGGTCGACGAGGCGCAGGACACCAATGTCCACCAATGGGCGATCGTCGGCGCGCTGGCGGCCGAGTTTTTCGCCGGTGAGGGCGCCAAGGCCGACAAGGTCCGCACCATCTTCACCGTGGGCGATTTCAAGCAGGCGATCTTCGGCTTCCAGGGCACCAGCCCGCAGGCCTTTGCCGCCGCGCAGATGGTGTTCGCGCGCCATGCCGACATCGCCGGCCATGCCTTTCACGACCTGTCGCTCGATCGCAGCTTCCGCTCGACCCCGCCGGTGCTCGATCTGGTCGACCGGACGATCGCCACCTTGCGGGCGCAGTCGCTGGGCCTGACCGAGGGCGAAGTCCGCCATATCAGCGCCAATCGGCATCCCGGCGACGTGCTGCTGTGGAAGCCGACGATCGCGGGCCTGGCCGACGAGGTCGAAGGCGAGGAGGATTGGGTCGCCGATCAGGAACGGGAACTGGCCAGCAAGATCGCGCGCCAGATCCGGCAATGGATCGACGACAAGATGATGCTGGAGGCGCGGGGGCGCCCGGTCCGCCCCGACGACATCATGATCCTGGTCCGCCGCCGCAGCGAACTCGCCCGACTGATCGTCGCGCGCCTCTATGAGGAAAAGGTCGCGGTGGCGGGGATCGACCGTCTGCGCCTCAATGCGCCGCTGGCGGTCCGTGACCTGCTGGCCGCGCTGCGCTTTGCTACGCAGCCCGACGATGACCTGAACCTTGCCGCCCTGCTGGTGTCGCCACTGATCGGCTGGACCCAGGACGAGTTGATGGAGCGGGCGATCGGGCGCAAGGGCGGCCTCTGGCGCCATCTGCTCCAGCGCTTGGACGACGCCCAACTGCTGCCGCTGCGCCAATTGCTGGGGCAGGCGGATTTCACCACCCCCTATCGCTATCTGGAGGCGATCCTGTCCGGCCCGATGGACGGGCGCCGCCGCCTGATCGAGCGGCTGGGCGCGGAAGCGGCCGACCCGATCGAGGAATTGCTGAACGCGGCGCTCGGCTTCGAGGCGGACGACCATCCCTCGCTCCAACGCTTCATCGACTGGTTCGACCGCGGCGAGGTGGAGATCGTCCGCGACGCGGCGGCACAGGGCGATGCGCTGCGGCTGCTGACCGTGCATGGCGCCAAGGGGCTGCAGGCGCCGATCGTCATTCTCGCCGATGCCTGTCTTGATCCCGACGCCGGCAACCGGATGGATTCGCTCGAATGGAACGGCCTGCCGATCCTGGCCCCGCGCAAGGGCGAGCGACTGGGGCCGATCGGCGAGGTCGCGGCCGATGCCGCCGCGATCGAGCGGGAGGAGCATTGGCGCCTCCTCTATGTCGCCCTGACCCGCGCCGAGGAAAAGCTGATCGTCGCCGGATCGCTCGGGCCAAGGGCCAAGGGCGAGGTCAAGCCGCAAAGCTGGTATGGCGCAGTCGATGCGGCGATGGTCGACATGGGCTGCGACTGGGAAGCCGATCCGCTCTGGGGCGCCCGCCGTCGCTGGCGCGGGACCGAGGCGCTGACGCCCAAGGCGACGCAGCCCGAAAGCGCCGAAGACAAGCCTGTGGTGGTCGAGCCCGACTGGCTGCGCGCGCAGGCGCCGGCGGAACAGCGCCCCCCCCGACCGCTGGCGCCGTCCGCGCCGGTCGAGGATGATGTCCCCAATCCGCCGCCGACGGCTGCGATGCGGCAGGCCGCCGAGCGCGGTCGCTGGCTCCATGCCCTGTTCCAGCGCCTGCCGGACCTGCCCGCCGAGCGGCGGCGCGAGGGCGCCGAACGCTGGCTGGAACAGCAGGGGGCAGGGGATGCCGCTCTGCGCCGGGACGTGATCGACCATGCGCTGCGGGTGATAGAGGATCCGCATTTCGCCGCCCTGTTCGCGCCGGGTGCGCTGGCCGAAGCGCCGATCGCCGCGGTCGTGGGCGAAGCGGTGATTGCCGGCACCGTCGACCGGCTGCGGGTCGAGGCCGACCGGGTCCAGCTGGTCGATTTCAAGACCGGGCGGATGACGCCGCGCGATGCGGAGGAAGTGCCGGTCCCCCATGTCCGGCAGATGGCGGCCTATGTCGCCGCGCTGGAAGTGATCTTCCCCGGCCGCGCGGTGGAAGCAGCCCTGCTCTATACCAGCGTGGCGCGGCTCATCGCGCTGCCGGCGGCGCAACTGGCGCCCTACAAGCCGGGCTTTTCGCCCACGCAGCAATATTTGCTGCTGTGACCCGTTGAGCCAAGGGCGCAGCCATCCTAGATATTGACCAACTTAAGGAGTTTGCAGTTATGGCCACCAAGGCAGTTACCGATGTCAGCTTCAAGCAGGACGTGATCGACGCCGACAAGCCCGTCCTTGTCGACTTCTGGGCCGAATGGTGCGGCCCGTGCAAGATGATCGGCCCGGCTCTGGAAGAGATTAGCGAGGAACTGGCCGACAAGGTCACGATCGCCAAGATCAACATCGACGAAAATCCCGATGCGCCGGGCCAGTATGGCGTGCGGGGCATCCCGACGATGATCCTGTTCAAGAATGGCGAAGTCGCCGCGACCAAGGTCGGCGCCGCGCCCAAGAGCGCGCTCAAGGGCTGGATCGAAAGCGTCCTCTAAGTCGCTGGTAAATCTAAAAAGGGGACGGCAGCCCGGCTGCCGTCCCCTTTTTATTAGCTGAGCGGGATCATTACCAGTTCGGCATAGGCCGGCTTTTCGCGCAGCCGATCATACCAGGCGCGCAGATGCGGCAGGTCGGGCCGCGGCATGTCGAGCGTGAAATAGGTGTGGGCGTAGACGCCCATCGGCACATCCGCGACACCGAAATTGACACCCGAAAGCCATTCTTGATCCGCCAGCGCCCGGTCGAGGATCGTCATCGCCGCGCCGGACGCCTGCGCGGATGTCTCGACCACCTGTAAATTTCGCTGTCCATCTTGGCGTCGCACCAACTGGATGAAGGCGTCGCGCTGGGCGTCGGCAAAGCTGAACTGCCAGTCCATCCATTTGTCGCCCTGCGCCCGCAGCGCCGGGTCGGTGGGATAGATCTCCTCCGATGCATAGCGATGGGCGAGATAGCGCAGGATCGCGTTGGATTCCCACAGTATGACATCGCCGTCCTCGATCGTCGGGATCAGGCGATTGGGGTTCATCGCCAGATAGGCGTCGGACATGCCATGTTCCATGCCGACATCATGCCGCACGAAAGGCAGGCCGATTTCCTGCGCGAACCAGGCGACCTTCTTCACATTATGCGAATTGAGGCGGCCCCAGATCGTCAGCATGCTCGGTCTTCCTTCGGTCAGGCATAATAGGTCTTGGCGGCCAGATCCCACAGGCGCGGCGAGGATGCGCCCATCAGGCCCCGGCGCTGTTCACCGACCCGATAGGCGCTGCCGTCGAGCCGCTGGCAGCAGCCCCCCGCCTCATTGACAAACAGGGTGCCGGCCGCATGGTCCCAGGGCAGCACGCGCGCAAAGATCGACACGTCATTCTGCCCCAGAACTAGCCTTGGATATTGCTCGGCGGCGCAGCGGGGAATGTCCACCATGGTGAAAATGGCCTGCGACTTGCGCTCCATTTCGGCCCGTTCCTCTGCCTCCATGAAGATGGTGGAAATGGCAGCGATCGGCAGGTCGCCGCTACTTTCCTTCGCCATAATCCGTTCGCCATCGACATGGCTGCCGCCGCCCAGGGTCGCATGGCACAACCGCCCGGTCAGCGGATCGAGGATCCAGCCGGCCAAAGTGGCGCCATTGTCGGCCAGCGCGATCATGATGCCGAAGGGCGGCTTGCCCGACGCGAAATTGCCCGTGCCATCGATCGGATCGATAATCCAGTTGAGGCCGTCGCCGGCGCGGTCGAGGATTGATGGGTCGGCCGCGCAGGCCTCTTCGCCGATAACGCCGGCTTCGGGCAGGATCGAGGTCAGCCCTTCGGCCAGCCGGATTTCGCTTTCCTTGTCGGCGATGGTGACGAAGTCGTTCGCCGCCTTCTCGCTAATCTCTTCCGCCGCCAGATTCTGGTAGCGGGGCATGACGATATCGCGCCCCACCTGTCGCATCAGCGCGACGACGGGATCATGCAGTTCCACCATCATGCGCCAGCCCTCTTAGCTGCGATAGTCCGCGTTGATCGAGATATAGCCATGGGTCAGGTCGCAGGTCCACACCGTGGCGCGGCCCTCGCCCAGGCCGATATCGACGCCGATGACGATATCCTGGCCCTTGAGATGGGCGGCAACGGGGGCCTCGTCATAGCCGTCCAGTGCCAGGCCGCCGGCGGCGACCTGCGTCGCGCCGAAGCGGATCGCCAGCTTGTCGCGCTCGGCCGGTTCGCCCGCCTTGCCGACGGCCATGACGACGCGACCCCAATTGGCGTCCTCGCCGGCGATCGCGGTCTTCACCAGCGGCGAATTGGCGATCGAAAGGGCAATGCGATGGGCGCTGGCGTCGCTTTCCGCGCCCTCGACCGTGATCTCGATGAACTTGCTGGCGCCTTCGCCGTCGCGCACGACCAGATGGGCGAGTTGACGGCACAGGTCGGAGAGCGCGGCGGCGAAGGCGTCCGCGCCGGCATCTTCCATCGAAACGAGTGGCGCATTGCCGGCCTTGCCGGTGGCGAAGGCCAGCACCGTATCGCTGGTCGAGGTGTCGCTGTCTACGGTGATGCAGGAGAAGGTCCGCTTGTTTGCCGCTGACAGAATCTGCTGCAGCAGCGCCGGATCGATCGCGGCGTCGGTGAAGATATAGCCGAGCATCGTCGCCATGTCGGGCGCGATCATGCCCGATCCCTTGATGATGCCGACCAGATCGACGCGAGTGTCGCCGATCATCGCCGAGACATGGGCGCCCTTGGCGTAGGTGTCGGTCGTGCCAATGGTCTTGGCCGCATCCTCCCAACCGCAGGGCGCGGCGACGAAGGCCGCTTCCAGGCCCGCCTCGGCCTTGTCGATCGGCAGCGGCACGCCGATCACGCCGGTCGAGGAGACGAAGATGTCCGACGGCTGGCACGACAGGTGATTGGCGACCTTGGCGGCGATAGCCTCCACGGCGGCGCGGCCGCGATGGCCGGTGAAGGCGTTGGCGTTGCCGGCATTGACGACCACGGCACGGGCCTGGCCCATGGGGATGGCGTCGCGGCACCATTCGACCTCGGGCGAGGGGCATTTGCTCTGCGTCGTCACGCCGGCGACCGCCGTGCCCGCATCCAGCTCGACATAGGTAAGGTCGCACCGGTCCCAATTCTTGTATCGCGCCTTGGCGACACGCAAAGTCACGCCAGCAATGGCGGGCAGGGCGGGGAAGGCGGCGGGGGCGAGGGGGGAACGGTCGGTCATGGGGCGCGGAATGAGCGAAATCCCCCCTTGCGTCAATGGCCCGATCGGGTGCTAGTCCCGCAGATAGAGGCGCCCGACGCCATCGGGCATCGGGACCATGCGATAGCCATGGCGGCGGGCGTAATATTCCACGCTGTCGTCGGGGCGCAGTGGCAATTTGCGCGTGCCATTTTCATAGCCGGTAAGGATCGCTGCCGGCATGGCGCGATCCAGGTCCGGCAGGGTGGCAGGCGTCAGCGCATGGAGCCGGCGGGCCTGCTCGGGACGGAGCGTCCAACCGGTGCGATAGACGAACGGGCCGGTTGCCAAGCGCGGATCGAGCGTCAGGCCGCTATCGATCACGAGATGCGGCGAGAGGGTGAGGATATCGGCGCCGCCTGCGGCACGCACCGTCGTGCCCAGCCAATGGGCATTGGCTTGCGCGGCCAACAGCGGCGATCTGGTACGGGCAGCCGTCACCAGATCCCGGATCGAGGGGATGAGGCCGGGGATCGTTGCCAGGCAGAGCAGGGCCAGCATCGCCTTGCGCCGCAGCGGCAGCCAGTGACGGGCATCGTCGAGCAGATAGCCCAGTGCGAGCGCGAGCGGCGGCAGCAACGGCATCAGATATTGCAATTGGGTCGGGGTCGGCAGCGCGGCGCCGATCAGCGCGCCGACACTCATCCAGATCGCCAGCCGACGCCCCGATGAGCGCATGCGGCCACGGGTCGCGATCCAGTTGACGATGAGCAGCAGCAAGGCGACGAGCGCTGGGCCCTTCCAGAGATATTTGAGAAGGTCGCGCAGCTTTTCCGTCGTCGCCAGCTCCTGCGCGGCGCCGTTGGCGGCATACCAGGCGTGGGGCGCGGTCATGCCATAGGTCAGGACGCCGTAGAGAAAGCTGTCGCGCCCTGATATCCAGGCGATGGCCATGGGCGCCATGCCCAGCAGCGCGCCGAGTGCCAGGAATAGGGCGGCGCGAATAGCGTGCCGGCCGCCGCTGGCGATGACGAACAGGCCGACGGTCGCGCCGAGCGGGGCGAAATTGAGCTTTGTCGCGATGGCAAGGCCGTAGAGGATCCCGGCTCCAAGCCAGTGGCGGTCCGAGCGATGACGCAGGCCAAGCAAGGTCAGCAGCATTGCGGCGGAGGCCAGCAGGGTCGCCAGCATATCGTTGCGGACCACGGAGCCGCTGAACTGGAACGCGGCTGTTGCCGCCATCAGTAGCATGGCCAGGGTAGCGCTGGAGCGCGATATGCCTGCCGCACGCTGGGCCGCCCAGATGAGCGCAAGCGTCGCGAGCGCCATGACGGCGGTGGCAAGGCGCATCGCCAGTACCATATGGCCCGATGCGATCAGGCTCAGCGGTGCCAGCCCCCAGGCGTGCAGCGGCGGCTGAAGATAAAGAAAATCGCGAAACATGACCGCATGCCCGCTGAAATAGGCACCGGCGACATATTGGCTTTCGTCATGATCGAAGGGCGCCGCAATCGCGGCGATCAGGAACCAGCCGATCAATGCGCTGACCAGCAGCGCCGCCAGAGGCAGGCGCAATCGGCGCGACGGCGCCATGGAAATGGAACGATACACCCTGTTTGCGACCCTTGTTGTCGTGGCGCTCTTGCGGCGGCGTGCGCCCAAACGCAAAATATTTTCGGCGGCGCGTCGCGCCTGCACGACGGCAGGACGGCGCGGCTAAGGCAAAGCCGCATCGGGCAAAGCCGTTACAGCCGTGCGACAGTCCGTCGCATTGATTGACTATCGGCTGTGCCGTGCCTAAATCGCGGCGCATATCTGCCCATGTGTCCGTTGGACCCATGGCCCCCTCATTGTCAGGAATTTGCATGTTCGGCGCACTCGCCAAGTCTATCTTCGGATCGTCCAACGAACGTTATGTGAAATCGCTGGGCAAGGTCATCGACCAGATCGCCGCCTTCGAACCGACGATCCAGGCGATGAGCGATGATGAACTGGTGAACCAGACGGCGCGCTTCCGTGAGCGCCTGGCCAATGGCGAGACGCTGGACGGCCTGCTGCCCGAAGCCTTTGCGACCGTTCGTGAAGCCTCGGTCCGCGTGCTCGGCATGCGTCACTTCGACGTCCAGATGATCGGTGGCATCGTCCTGCATCGCGGCGAGATCGCCGAAATGCGCACCGGTGAGGGCAAGACGCTGGTGGCGACGCTCGCCACCTATCTGAACGCGCTTGAGGGCAAGGGCGTCCATGTCGTCACCGTGAACGACTATCTGGCCAGCCGTGACTGCGAATGGATGGGGCAGGTCTATCGCTTCCTGGGCCTTACCACCGGCGTGATCGTGCCCAACCTGTCGGAAGACCAGCGCCGCGAGGCCTATAATGCCGACATCACCTATGCGACCAACAATGAACTCGGCTTCGATTATCTGCGCGATAACATGAAGTTCGATCGCGGTGCGATGGTCCAGCGCCCGTTCAACCATGCGATCGTCGATGAAGTCGATTCGATCCTGATCGACGAGGCGCGCACGCCGCTGATCATTTCCGGTCCGACCGACGACAAGTCGGAGCTGTATGTCGCGGTCGACGCGATCGTGAAGCAGCTGGTCGAGGAGGATTATGAGAAGGACGAGAAGCAGCGCACGATCACGCTGACCGAAGACGGCACCGAGAAGATCGAGCGCCTGCTGGAGGCCGCCGGCCTGCTCCAGGGCAATAATCTCTACGATTTCGAGAACACGCAGGTCGTCCATCACGTCAACCAGGCGCTGCGCGCGGTGGTGATGTTCCGCCGCGACATCGACTATATCGTCAAGGACGGCAAGGTCGTCATCATTGACGAATTCACTGGCCGTATGATGGATGGTCGTCGCTGGTCGGATGGCCTGCACCAGGCGGTGGAAGCCAAGGAAGGCGTCCAGATCGAGCCGGAAAACCAGACGCTCGCATCGATCACCTTCCAGAATTATTTCCGCATGTACCCCAAGATTTCGGGCATGACCGGCACCGCATCGACCGAGGCGACCGAATTCTACGAAATCTACAAGATGAACGTCGTCACCATCCCGACCAACCGGCCGGTACAGCGCGTCGACGAGGAAGATACGTTCTACAAGAATCTGGAAGACAAGTTCCGGGGCATTGCGCGCACCATCAAGGAACATGCCGAAAAGGGTCAGCCGGTGCTGGTCGGCACCGTGTCGATCGAAAAGTCGGAAATGCTGTCGGAATTCCTCAATCAGGAAGGCGTCAAGCATGCGGTCCTGAACGCGCGCTTCCACGAGAGTGAAGCCCATATCGTTGCCCAGGCAGGCCGCAAGGGCGCGGTGACGATCGCCACCAACATGGCTGGCCGCGGCACCGACATCAAGCTGGGCGGCAATCTGGAGATGCGGGTCGAGGACGAACTGCGTGATATGCCGGAAGGCCCCGAGCGCGAGGCGGCGATCGCCCGTATCGAGGTCGAGATCGAGGCGGAGAAGCAGGAAGTGCTGGCGGCCGGTGGCCTGTTCGTGCTGGCGACCGAGCGGCACGAAAGCCGTCGTATCGACAATCAGCTGCGCGGCCGTTCGGGCCGTCAGGGCGATCCCGGCCTGTCGCGCTTCTACCTCAGCCTCGACGATGACCTGATGCGCATCTTCGGCCCGGACACGATGTTCGCCAAGATGATCCGCTCCAACCTGGAGGATGGCGAGGCGCTGCCCCCGTCCAAGTGGCTGAGCAAGGCGATCGAGACCGCCCAGCGCAAGGTCGAGGCCCGCAACTACGACATCCGCAAGCAGGTCGTCGAATATGACGATGTCATGAACGACCAGCGCAAGGTGATCTACGAGCAGCGCAGCGACATCATGGACGCCGAGACGGTGGACGATGTCGTCACCGACATGCGCCATGAGACGGTCAATGACCTGGTCGGCGCATCCTGTCCGCCGGGCACCTATCCCGAACAGTGGGATATGGAGCGGCTGAAGCTGCGCACGGCCGAAGTGCTGGGCCTGGAGCCTGATTTCGACGCCTGGCTGGCTGAAGACGCCGTCGATCCGGAAATGATCGAGGAGCGGCTTGCCGGTCTGGCCGACGCGGCCATTGCCGAGAAGACGCAGGAAGTCGAAGCGGCCGACTGGCACATGATCGAGAAGAGCATCATGCTCCAGAGCCTCGACCATCACTGGAAGGAGCATCTCTCGACGCTCGACGCGCTGCGCCAGGTGGTGCATCTGCGCGCTTATGCGCAGAAGACGCCGATCAACGAATATAAGCAGGAGGCCTTCGCCCTGTTCGAGCGCATGCTGGAAAATATCCGCGAGGACGTGACCAGCTCGATCGCGCGGGTGCAGTTCCGTATGGAAGCGCCGCAGCCGCAGTTCGACCTGCCGGTACTGCCGGACTTCATCACCACCCATATCGACCCCTTCTCGGGCGAAGATAACAGCGCGGATATCGATGGCAGCCAGTTGGCGGGCATCACCACTATCATTCCGCGCGCACCGGTGGACAATGTCGCGCCGGGCGAGTTCGCCAATCTGGACATCAGCCGCAATGCGCTGTGCCCCTGCGGTTCGGGCCAGAAATACAAGCATTGCCATGGTGCGCTGAGCTAAGGCGCGACCACAGGCGAGAAACAGGGAAGGGCGTTGCCGATGGCAGCGCCCTTTTTTTGTTTTGGTCCTGCAATGAAAATGGGGAACTCTTGCGCTGACAGGCCGTTGCGCATTGCGCCTGTGCGATGCGGACCGGATGTTCCGGCGGAAGGAGAAGGGCATGAGAAAATTTGCGATGGTATTGGCCTTGGCTGTGATCGCGGCCCCGATTGCGGCAACTGCTCAACATCCGCCCGGCCATGGGCAGAACAAGCCTTCGCACAATAATGGCAACGGTCCGGGCAACCGACCGCCGGGCCATAATAGCGGGCCGGGTCCTGGCGCATCCCACGGCAAGCCATCCCATAATAATGGACGCCCGCCGGCACCGGGCAAGCCATCGCATTCCGCCTCCCACGGCGGGAAATATTATCCGGACCAGCATTATCGCCCCGGTTCCTCGCGGGATCGCTATCGGATTGACCGGAACACGCGCATCTATCGCGGTGGTAACGGGCGATATTATTGCCGTCGCAACGATGGATCGACCGGCCTGATTGTCGGTGCGGCCGTCGGCGGCCTCCTGGGCAATGCGCTGGGTGACGGCGATTCCGGCGTGCTGAGCACGATCCTGGGCGCAGGCGTCGGCGGCGCGCTGGGCCGCGAGATCGATCGCGGTAACGTCTATTGCGAATGATCGATCACCAGAATGCGCAGTGCCGCCGACCGCGTGATCGGCGGCACTTTTTCGCGGGCGGGGCAGGTGACGGGAGGCCATTTATTGAACGCCTGTGATGTCGGCGCGGCGCGGCGCTCCGCTGATGGGGCTCAAGCGGCTTGAGATGCTTCGATTAGTGATCCCTCACTTCGCAGATTTAAGTTCGATAATATATATTATGTTAAATTATGAACAGGATCGATGGGAGGTATTCCTCCTCGTCCATCTCAATTCTCCAGGATGCGGCTATGGGCTTTGGTGTCGCGCATGCGGACATAGACCGTCAGCGAGATCGCGATCATGACGCTGACATAAATATAGAACGCGGATTCCATCCCGGACTGTTTGAACCAGAGCGCGACGAACTCGGCCGTGCCGCCGAACAAGGTGTTGGCCAGCGCATAAGGCAGCGCCACGCCGAGCGCACGAATATGTGCCGGAAACAGTTCGGCCTTCACCACCGCGTTGATCGACGTATAGCCGGTGACGATCACCAGGCCCGCCATCACCAGCAGCCCGGCGACCAGCGGATCGCGCGTTACCGCCAGCGTGGCGAAGATCGGATAGGTGCAGAGCACGCCCATGATACCGAAGCCGATCATCAGCGGCTTGCGCCCGATGCTGTCGGACAAGGCGCCGGCCAAAGGTTGCAACAGCATGAAAATAAACAATGTTCTACCATTGATTTCCGACGCTGTTTCACGACCGAAGCCGGCTGTATTGACCAGGAATTTCTGCATGTAGATGGAATAGGCATAGAAGGCGATCGTGCCGCCAGCGGTCAGCAGCATCACCGTCAGTGTCTCGCGCGGATGATTGGTGATGAGTTCGATGAAGCCGGACTTGGGCGCGCCTTCGGCCTTGGCGACCTCATAGCTTTGCGTTTCCGCGAGGCCGCGCCGCAGCCAGAAGACGATCACTGCCAGCGCCCCGCCTATGGCGAAGGGAATGCGCCAGCCCCATGCGTCCAGTTGCCCTTCGGTCAGGATCGACTGGAGCAGTAGCAGCACGCAGATCGCCACCAACTGTCCGGCAATCAGCGTCACATATTGGAAGCTGGAATAGAATCCGCGCCGGTCCTTGCCGGCCATTTCGGTGAGATAGGTCGCGCTGGCGCCATATTCGCCGCCGATCGACAGGCCCTGCATCAGCCGGGCCAGCACGAGCAGCAACGGCGCGCCGACGCCGATCACCTCATAGCCCGGCGTCACCGCAATCAGCAGCGATCCGGCGCACATCAGCGATACCGACAGGGTCAGGCCACTCTTGCGCCCATGACGGTCGGCATAGACGCCCATCAGCCAGGCGCCGATCGGTCGCATCAGGAAGCCCACGGCGAAGATGCCGGCCGCGCTCAGCAACTGGGCGGTGCGATCCTCGCTCGGGAAGAAATGCGGGGCGAAGTAGAGGGTGAAAGCAGCATAGGCATACCAGTCATACCATTCGACCAGATTGCCGGTGGAACCACCGATGATCGCCTTGAGCCGGGCCCGTTTGTCGGGTGCCGCACCCTGCCCCTCATGTGACGTCATGGCGTCAGCACCATTTCACCATTTTCAACGCTCCAGCTCTTGAGACGGGACAGCATGTTCATGCCGATGACATTGACGTCGCCCAGCGCCGGCGAGACGACGACCTCGACATCATTGGCGCGCAGCGGCCCGACCGTCAGCGTCGAGATGCTGGCGCGGCGCGTGTCGATCTTGCCATTGGCGGTGTTGAGCGGGATCGGGGGCGCGTTCATGTCGATATTGAGGCCGGTAGCGCGGGCGGTATTTTCCGAAAGGGCGGTGATGGTCGCGCCACTGTCGATCAGGAAGCGCGCGGACATGCCGTTGACCATGCCCTCCACCCAATAATGGCCGTCCGGCGCGACCGGAATGCGCACCACCTGCCCATCGGACTGGATCGGCGGTGGGGCCCGCGATGGCGCGGGTTGTGGCGTTGGCTCGGCACTATTCTGCGGCTGGAGCAAGGCCGCCTCCTCCGCTGCAAATTTTGCCGGCATCAGTCCTGCCTTCTGGGCGAAGGTGAAGAGGCCGAGCAGGGCACCGAAGATCAGCACCCAGAGCAGGGCCATCCGCACGAAGCTGCCCAGCGCGATACGGCGGCCGATCAGGGCGGAGCCGACCAGGACCAGGGCGAGCAGATACCAGATGCTGGACATCGCCTGATCCGTGCCGTCCATCAGTGGGGTGCTCCGTCGTTGAGGTCGATGACCAGCCCGTCATAGCCCGGCTCCACCCCTTTGGGGAGCGTGGCGCACAGGGTGGCATAATCCATGCTCTGGTCCATATGGGTGAGGATCGCGCGACCGGGCCGGGTTGCCATGATCCCTGCCAATGTCATCTCCAGATGGGCATGGGTGGGATGCGGCCGCGCGCGCAGCGCATCGACCACCCAGATGTCGAGATCATCGAACAGCGCCAGCATATCCGGGGTTATTTCATGAAAATCCGTAGCATATCCGACATGACTACCATCATGACTGAAGCGAAATCCAGTCGAATAAATGTCGCCATGGGGCATGTCGGTGCAGGCAATGTCGATATCGCCGATCCGCAGCCCATCGGGCAGGTCATGCGGGATGATGATCGGCGGATAGCCCCCCCTCCCCGCAAAGGCATAGGCAAAGCGGGCCTGGAGCAGGCGCATCGTCTGGGCACGAGCATAGCCGGGGATCGGGCTGCCGCGATGATGGAACAACTGGCGAACATCGTCGATGCCATGGCTGTGATCGGCATGGTCATGGGTCCACAGGATCGCGTCTATGTCGATCACGTCGGCCGCCAGCAACTGCGCCCGCAGGTCCGGGGATGTATCAACCAATATCCGGGTCGTCGCGCTTTCCACCAGGATCGAGACGCGGGTGCGGCGGTTGCGCGGCTCCGTCGGATCGCAGGCGCCCCAATCATTACCAATCCGGGGAACGCCGGAGGATGTGCCGCTGCCAAGGATGGTCAGCTTGAGGCTCATGCCTGCGGCCGGCCCTCGATCTTGGCAAAGAGGCGGAGGAAATTGGCCGAGGTGGCCGCCGCCAGATCCTCGATGCTCTCGCCGCGCAGATCAGCCAGGAAGCGCGCCGTGTCGGCGACGAAGGCCGGTTCGCACGGCTTGCCGCGATGGGGCACCGGGGCGAGGAAGGGCGAGTCCGTTTCCACCAGCAGCCGGTCGAGCGGCAGGCGCGCGGCGGTTTCCTGCAGATCCTTCGCGCTCTTGAAGGTCACGATGCCCGAAATGCTGATATAGAAACCCAATTCCATCGCCGCATCGGCAAAGGCGCCGCTGGCGGTGAAACAGTGGATGACGCCGCTATAGGCCCCCTTCCCCATTTCGTCCCGCATGATCGCCAGCGTATCCTCTTCCGCTTCGCGCGTATGGACGATCAGCGGCAAGCCGGTCTCGCGACAGGCGGCGATATGGCTGCGGAAGCTTTTCTGCTGCCGCTCGCGATCGCTATGGTCGTAATAATAATCGAGGCCCGTTTCGCCGATGCCGACGACGCGCGGATGGACCGCGCGCTCGACCAGTTTGGCGGTGTCGACATGGGGATGCTCGTCTGCCTCGTGCGGATGGATGCCGACGGTCGCCCACACGTCCGCCTCGCGCACCGCCGTGCCCAGCACATCGTCCCACTCGCTTTCGCGGGTGGCGATGTTGAGCATCAGGTCGACGCCGCGCGCGCGGGCGCGTTCCAGCACATTCTGCTGATCTTCGATCAACCCCTTGTAATTGAGGTGACAATGGCTGTCGATCAACATCCGTCAGGCGTCCGCTTCGGTCAGTTCCAGGCGCGGGAAGAGCGGCTTGGGCGCGGCCAGCACGAAATCGCTTTCGGCCAGATCGCTATACCAATGATCGCCGATCGCGCCATAGCTGCGCTTGTCCGCCGGCACGCCCATATGGTCGAGCAGCGCGGTGGCGCTCGCCGGGATCACCGGCTGGATCGCGACCGCCAGCTGGGCGATGGCGATATAGAGCGTCGCCAGCACCGTCTCCATACGCTGGGGATCGGTCTTGCGCAGCGACCAGGGCGCCTGCGCGTCGATATATTGGTTGCAGGCAAAGGCCGCGCGCAGCCAGGCATCGATCGCCACCGACGGCGCCAGATCGGCCATGGCGGCGGGCATATCACTGCGCACGACCTTGTCGATCAGCGCGAACAGCTCCGTATCGGCAGCGTCATGGCCATTGATGGCCGGCAGGCGCCCTTCCAGATTTTTCGCGATGAAGCTCAGCGTGCGCTGCGCGAGATTGCCGAACGCATTGCCCAGATCGCTGTTCGAGCGCTGGACAATCGCTTCGGCGCTATAGCTGCCGTCATTGCCGAAAGTCACTTCGGACAGCAGGAAATAGCGCAGCTGGTCGACGCCGAAGCGTTCGGCCAATTCCATCGGATCGGCGACATTGCCGACCGACTTCGACATCTTCTCGCCGCGGTTCAGCAGGAAGCCATGGCCGAATACCTGCTTGGGCAGCGGCAGCTTCGCGCTCATCAGGAAAGCTGGCCAGTACACCGTATGAAAACGCACGATATCCTTGCCGATGATATGGGTGATGTCGCCACCCTCGGCCCAATAGCGTGCCATCCGTTCGGCATCGTCAGGATAGCCACAGCCGGTGATATAATTGGTCAGCGCATCGACCCAGACATACATGACATGGCCGTCTGCGCCAGGCACCTGGACACCCCAGTCGAAGCTGGTACGCGAAATGCTGAGATCGGACAGGCCGCCTTCGACGAAGCGCAGAATTTCGTTGCGCCGGCTTTCCGGACGGATGAAATCGGGCTGGCTGTTATAGAGCTCCAGCAGTTTGTCCTGATATTTGGACAGGCGGAAGAACCAGCTTTCCTCGACGGTCCATTCGACCGGCGTTCCCTGAGGCGACAGCTTTACGCCACCTTCGCCGTCGGTGATTTCCTTCTCGTCATAGAAGGCTTCGTCGCGGACCGAATACCAGCCCTCGTAGCGGCCCAGATACAGGTCGCCATTGGCCTCCATCGCCTGCCAGATCGCCTGGCTGGCGCGGTGATGATCGGGTTCGCTGGTGCGGATGAACCGATCATAGCTGATATTCAGGCTATCGTTCATCTGCTTGAAATAGGACGACATCTCATCGGCCAGCTCGCGCGGCTCGATGCCGCGGTTGCGCGCCGTCTGGGCCATCTTCAGGCCGTGTTCATCGGTTCCGGTCTGGAAGAAGACATCGCGGCCCATCATCCGCTGGAACCGGGCGATCGCGTCGGTGGCGATCACCTCATAGGCATGGCCGATATGCGGACGGCCGTTGGGATAGGAGATGGCGGTGGTGATTGTGTAAGGCTGCGACATGCAGCCTCCCTAGCGGCTGTTCGCGTCGCCGCAAAGCCGCTTTTCAGGTCGCCGCCTCAGCCAATGCCGCCACATGGCCGCCCAGCTCGAAAACGACCGAGGCCGGGTCCAGCGACAGGATCACTGCGCCGCCTGCCAGATGGCGGGCTGCTTCCCAATGATCGAGCGCGCTGCCCAGTGCCGGGCCATGGCGAGTGCGGGCCGCCTGGGCGATGAAGGCGGGCGCGCGTTCGAGAAAGGCTTCGTAACGCGGCTTGGCCGCCTTGCCCGCCAACGCCTTGGCCAGGCGCAAGCGCTCCCGATTGCCGGGATCACCATCGGCAGCGATCGCGAGCAGCGATTTTTCGAGGCCCGTAAGATCGAGGCCCGCATAGCGCAGCGCGCGACCGGGGGAGCCCTCGCCGGCGCGCAGCAGGGCGTCGAGTTCCGGCCCGGACAGGCTTTCATCCTCGCGCCGCAGCACCGTCGCCATGGCACCGTCCGACAGCGGATCGAAGCGCATCGTGCGGCAGCGCGAGCGAATGGTGGGCAGCAGCCGGCCGGGCGCATGGCTGACCAGCAGGAAGATCATGTCCGCCGGCGGCTCTTCCAACGTCTTGAGCAGGGCGTTGGCGGCGCCGCGCTCCAGATCATCGGCGCTGTCGATCACGACGATGCGACGGGAGGAGAGCGACGGCGCCGACTGGATCAGCCGCTGCAGGCCGCGCACCTGGTCGACGCTGATGTTCCGCGCGGTAACGCCATCCTTTTCCAGCGGCGCCAGTTCGGCATAATCGGGATGAGCGCTCGCCTCGATCAGGCGCCGGATCGGATGGCTTTCGGGAACGGCAAGCCCCTCGCCCTCGATCTTCGGACCGGCCGCATCGGCCAGCAGGCGCATCGCC
Source organism: Sphingobium sp. L-44 (assembly GCF_056859495.1). Lineage (NCBI taxonomy): Bacteria > Pseudomonadati > Pseudomonadota > Alphaproteobacteria > Sphingomonadales > Sphingobiaceae > Sphingobium > Sphingobium sp. L-44. Next base: position 71,708 of record NZ_JBSXOQ010000122.1, read on the forward strand.
ATGGCGCGGGCAAAGCTGGCCTTGCCGATGCCGCGCGGGCCGCTCAAGATCCAGCCATGATGCATGCGGCCGCTGCTCGCTGCCGCCAGCAGGGTCTGCGCCTCGGCGTCATGCCCGACCAGTGACGTCATGACAGCAGGTCGTCCAGTGCCGCGAGCAGCCGGGCCGTGACATCGTCCGCTGCGCCCGACGCGTCGATCGCGCGGACCCGTGCCGGCTCATCGGCGGCAAAGCGGACGAACGCATCGGCCACGGCCCGATGAAAGGCGCGGTCGCGACCGCCGATCCGGTCCGACACGTCGCCGTCACGGGCATGGGCGCGGGCTTCCGCCTCCGCTTCCGGCAGGGTCAGGAACAAGGTGCGATCGGGCAGGAAGCCGGCGCTGCCGATCTGGTGCAACGTCAATATGTCGGCATCGCTGAGATCGCCCTGCCCCTGATAGGCGCGACTGCTGTCGAGGAAGCGATCGGACAGAACCCAGGCGCCACGGGCCAGCGCCGGGCGGATGGTCTTTTCGATATGGTCGGCCCGCGCGGCGGCGAACAGCAGAGCTTCGGCGCGGGCATTCCAGCGGTCCGCACCACCGGTCAGCAGCATGGCACGGATCGCTTCCGCCCCTTCGCTGCCGCCCGGCTCGCGGGTCTCGACAACCTCCAGCCCGCGCGCGCGCAAGGCCGACGCCAGCGCACGAAGCTGGGTCGACTTGCCGGCGCCCTCGCCGCCTTCGAGCGTGATGAAACGGCCTGTTATCACCCGAAGAAGGACTTCAGACCATTCCACAAACGACCGAAAATGCCGGCTTCCGCGACATCTTCACCGGCAACCAGCGGCAACACCTGCGGCGGTGTATCCGGGGTTTGGACGATGAGCTGGGCGATCTGTTGGCCCTTGGCGATCGGCGCCTTGATCGGGCCGGTATAGACGACCTTCACCTTCACATTGGCCGACGCGGTGCGCGGCATGGTGACCGCCATATTCTGCGGCGCGACCAGCGACACGGTCGATGCGCTACCGAGCTGAACCGCGGCGGTCTCGACCGTCTGCCCCTTCTTGAACAGCGGCTGCGCCTTCCAGGCGCGGAAGCCCCAGTCCATGAAGCGGACGGATTCGGTAATCCGGCCGTTGAAGCTGGTCAGGCCGGCGACCACCATCACCAGGCGGCGGCCATCCTGCTCGGCCGATCCGGTGAAGCCGAAACCGGCTTCTTCGGTATGGCCGGTCTTGAGGCCGTCGGCGCCCGCGATCTTGCCCAGGATCGGATTGCGATTGGCCTGCGCAATGTCGGAGCCGCCCATGGTCTTGCCCCAGGTGAAGGAGCGGGTGGCGTAGAATTTCTTGTAGAGATCCGGCGTTTCGACGATCGTGGCTTCGGCAAGCTTGGCCAGATCTTCGGCGGTGACATAGGTCACGCCCTCGTCAGGCCAGCCATTGCTGGTGCCGAAATGGCTGTTCTTGAGGCCCATGCGCTTGGCCTCCTCGTTCATCAGTGCGACGAACGCCTGCTCGGTGCCGGCAATGCCCTCGGCCAGCACGACGCAGGCGTCATTGCCCGACAGGGTGACGATGCCGTGCAGCAAATTTTCGACCGACACCTGCTCGCCCACCGACAGGAACATGGTCGAACCGGCCTTGGGGCCGTGCCATTGCTGCCAGGTTTCCGGACGAACCGTGAACTTGGTGTCGAGCTTCAGTTCGCCCTTCTGGATCAGGCGGAAGGCGACATGCGCCGTCATCATCTTGGCCATCGAGGCCGGCGGCATCCGGGTTTCGCCGCCCTTGTCATAGAGGACGGCGCCCGAGGAAAGATCCTTGAGATAGGCGATCGGCGCCTCGCTCGTATAAGGCGGGGCCGCGGCAACCAGCGGCTGGGCCAGCAGACCGACGAAGAGAGTGGCGGCAACGGTTTTCTTCATGAACTCAAGCCTTCGACTGGATAGATTCGCTGGACGCATCGCTATGATTAGCGCGCGTCATTAGCCATGACACGGACATTCGCAAAGCCCTTCGCTGCCGCCGCCTTCACGCCGGCCTGCGCCGCCTCCTGCGAGGGATAAGGACCATAGCGCACCCGCCAGACCGGACCGGCCGCCACGGCATGGGCGCCGATCTGCCTGGCCAGCGCCTCGGCCCGGCTTTGCGAAGAAAGCGCTGCAACCTGAACGACATAGCCGCCGGACACCGGTTTTGTCGGCGCTGTGGTCTTCGGGGCCGGCTTGGGAGTGGGTGGCGCGGGCGTATCAAAGGATGCGCCGCGACGGCTGGAACTGCTTGCTACCGGGATCGTCTGAACGACGGGGCGCGCGGCCTGAACCTGCGCTAGCTGGCTTGCCGGCACTTGCGCCAGACGCCCGCGCAGCACCTTGAGCAAGGGCTGCGGCGTCTCGATCCGCTCGGGCGCGCGTTGATGGGCGCGCAGCAACGCCTTTTCCTGCTCCGGCGGATTGACCCTGCGAACGCGAACGGCCGCCGAGCCATCGCCGGTAATGCCCAATTGTTCGGCCGCGCCGCGCGACAGGTCGATGAGCTTGTCGTCGCTGAACGGGCCGCGATCGTTGAGCCGGACCAGGATGGTACGACCGCTATCCAATGCCGTCACCTCGACATAGCTTGGCAGGGGCAAGGTCTTGTGCGCGCCGCTGATCGCCGACGGCACGAAATCCTCGCCATTGGCCGTCGGCTTGCCAATCGCCTCCTCGCCATACCAGCTGGCATAGCCGACCTCGTCATAATTGACCGGATCGGCCGGGACATAGGTCTTGCCGCCCACGCTATAGGGTTCGCCGATCTTCACCGGTTCGTCCGCAACCGCTGGCGCCGTTACAGGTGTCGCCGGGCGCGGTGCCGGCGGTGCAACGGCCTGCTCGCTGCTGCAGGAGGCCAGCAGAGACGCCGCGCCGCCCAGCGCAAGCCAGTTCCTATTGCTTGACCGCATCGGCCAGCAACCCCACGGAAAGAGCATAGAAATTGGAGCAATTATAGTCGAGGATCGCGCGATAATTGCTGGTCAGCAGATAGGCGGTCTTGCCCGGCCCGTCGGGTTCCAGCAGGGTCGCCATGACAGTGTCTGCCGGCCAGATGCCACTGGCCGGGAACAGGCCCAGCTTGCGCCATTCGGCCATGGTCAGCCAGCGACTGTGGCGGTTGAAGACCCGCGGGCAGCGCGGCGCCGTCGTGCGCGCCGCCACCGAGGCGCGATTGAAACTGGACGGCACGCTGACCGCTACGCCCCAAGGCTGGCCCCGCCGCCATCCCGCCGCGACGAAATAATTGGCGATCGACGCCAGCGCATCCGCCTGACTGGTCCAGATGTCCGCCCGGCCATCGCCGTCGCCATCCTTGGCGAGCTTGAGATAGACCGAGGGCAGGAATTGCGGATAGCCGGTCGCCCCGGCCCAGCTGCCGACCAGCCGGCTGCGCGGTACGCCATCGTTCAGCATCTTGAGCGTCGCCAGCAATTCCGGCTCGAACAAGGTGCGGCGGCGCCCCTCATGCGCAAGGGTCGCGAGCGACCGGATCAGGTCGAAATCGCCGGTATAGGAGCCATAATTGGTTTCATGGCCGAAAATGGCGACCATGATTTCCTCGGGCACGCCAGTTTCCGCCTCGATCCGGGCCAGGCGTGCGCGATTGGCGGCATAGACCGCCCGCCCGCGGCTGATCCGCGCGGCATCGACGTGCTTGACCCGATAAGGTTCGAAATTGGGAATGGGCGAATAGGCGCCGCCGCCCGGCTGGCTCTGGTCGAGCGCCACGACGCGCGGGTTGATCGTCAAGGTCGGGAAGACGGCGTCCAGCGTCGCGTCGCGAATGCCCATGGCCCGTGCCTTGGGCCGCAGCGATTCCAGATAGGCGCGAAAGTCCCCATCATCCTGCGCAACCGCGACCTGCGGCGCGGCCAATCCCGCCACAACCGTCGAAAAACCCATCATCAGCGCAATGGCCAGCGAATTGAACCGAGAATCTGCCATGACCTTTTGTGGCACAGCCAGGGCAACCGGCGAAACCCCTATCCGATACGAAGTCGCGAATGGACGACCATTACCCTCAATATTGTCATTTTTGCCCTTGGCTTGTTCGCCGGCTTCGCTAGGAAGCGTCGCAACGGAAGTGTGGCCGAGTGGTTTAAGGCAGCGGTCTTGAAAACCGCCGTGGGTGCAAGCTCACCGTGGGTTCGAATCCCACCGCTTCCGCCACCCCCCCCATGGCAGCAACCCCACCAAGGCCGACCGACGGCCGGGTCATCTACTGCCACTTCGTGGCCCCAGATAACCAAATAAACGGCTCCATTCGGGTCTGCTAAGATCGAACCAGGCAGTGGGAAGGAGGGGGGGGGGCGTGCGGCGTGCCTTGGCGTTCAGAAGCAAATAGCCCCGCTGTTGACCCATGAGTATATCTCATAGGTCGTGGCCGAGCCCGATGTCCCCATGCGCGCCGACGATGCCTAATTCCCGTATCGCCATCCTCTCCAGCACCAATAGCCCAATTTAAAACGTTTAGCGTTGCCAATAGGAGCAGCAGCCACCGCCTTTCCCTTCATACCGGGGTAGAAAAACTTTTTTGTCTACCAATTCCGTTATCTTTAGCCCGCCCCTCGTCCAATAGTCCGACAAAAGGGGTCCTCTGTCGTGCATCGTCTTACCAGCGCCGTCTTCCTGCTGCTCTCTACGACATCCACCTTCGCCCAGGCGCAGGATCAATCCACGCCGCAAGCCACTCAGGAAGGGGCAACGGAACGCTCCGACATCGTCGTGACCGGCATCCGCAAGAGCCTGGCCGACGCGCTGGCAGTGAAGCGCCAGTCCGCGCAGGTCGTCGACGTCATCTCGGCCGAGGATGTCGGCAAGTTCCCCGACAAGAATATTGGTGAAGCGCTCCAGCGCGTGACCGGCGTCCAGATCACCCGCGGCGGCGGTGAGGGCCAGGCGATCACCATTCGCGGCGCCGATCCATCACTCAACCGGGTCGAGATCAACGGCCAGTCTGCCCTCTCGACCTCGATCGCTGCTGCCGCAGGGAATGGCAGCAACCGCGCGGTCGACTTTCGCGACCTACCCGCCGAATTCGTCTCGCGCCTTGAAGTGCTCAAGTCCGCCACGCCCGACATGACTGAAGGCGGCCTGGGCGGCACGGTACGGATCATCACTCGCCGCCCGTTCGATGCGAAGGAAGGCTATCTGGCCGGGTCGGCACAGGGCATCTACAATGAACTGGCGGACAAGGTGGATCCCAAATTCGCGCTGATCGGCTCCAAGCTGTTCGCGCATGACACGATCGGCGTGCTGCTGTCGGGCACCTATGAAGATCGCACCATCCGCTACGATCAAGCGCGCACCACCGGCTGGCGCCAGGTGGAAACGACGCAGCCGGCGACGCCCGCCAACCAGAACTGCCTGTCGGGTCGCAACCAGGCGCGCTGCGTCGACCTAGACGGCAGCGGCTTTGGCGATTTCTATCCGGACATTCCGCGCTACATCACAGCGACCGAGCCGACCAAGCGCTATGCCCTCAATGGCATCGTCGAATGGCGCCCGGACGATAATTTCAAGGCCTATGTCGAGGGCACCTTCACCAAGAGCAATACGCGATCGGACGACCAGTATCTGCAACTCTCCACCACCCAGTCGGTGGCCAATGGCGGGATCGATCCGACCGGCGTCGTGATCCGCGACGAAACGGCCCAGACTGTCACCTTCGTGAACAACAGCGCCACCGGGACCGGCCCCAGCGTCAATTATCGCAGCGTCATCGGCGGGCTGCGTCGCCGCACCTTCAACGGCATCGTCGGCGCCGAATGGCAGGTCGGCAAGGTCAAGCTGTCGGCCCGCGGCACCTATGCCGCGTCGCGCGTGTTCAATGACGAGGTCGACGTGACCGCGTCGGTCTCCGGCAAGGAGGCCCTGCCCTGGATCACCATCGACTATGACAATCCGCAGCATGCGCCCAACATCATCCTGCCGATCGACACCACCACGACCCAGGGCATCAACACGCTGTCCGTCGAGGCGCGGCCGCGCCTCAATCGCCAGCAGGAACAAGGCGCCAAATTCGACGCCGAATATCGCCCCGACAATGACGGCCTGCTGACATCGCTGAAGGGCGGCATCGAGCAGAACAGGCTGGTATCGAGCAGCCGGTTCAGCAACGCAGTCTATACGCTGAACGGCATAACCGGCCAGACAACCCTGACCCGGTCGGGCATCAGCGGCACGCAGGTTCTGGCGACCACGACACCCGCCGCCCAGCTCGCGACAATCCAGAGCCTGCTCAACAATTATGGCGGTATGGGCGACGGCAGCTTCTTCAAGACCGGCGATCTGGGCTTTTCCGGCATCGACCGCTGGTGGAATCTGGGCGATGACCTCGCCAATGCGATCGGCATTCCCGATCCCTATACCAGCATCTCGCCGCTCGACACCTATCGGGTGAAGGAAGAAACCATCGCCGGCTATGGTCAGGCCGCGTTCAAGGCGGATCTGGGCTTCGACCTGTCGGGCGTGTTCGGCGCGCGCCTTGTCCACACCCGCACCATATCGACCGGCAGCCAGAGCAGCGGCGGCGTCATCACCCCTGCCCGCTACACCGGCGAATATACCGTTCTGCTGCCATCCGCGAACCTGCGTGCCGAACTCGTCCCCAACAGGCTGGTGGTGCGCGCTACAGCATCCGACGTGCTTGCCCGCCCTGCTCCTTCGCAAATGGCGCCCAATGTCCGGCTCGATCCCGTCGGGCTGACCGGATCGCGCGGCAATCCGGGGCTGAAGCCTTATCGGGCCTGGCAATATGATCTGGGCGTCGAATATTACATCTCGCGCACCAACTATCTCTCGGTCACCGCTTTCCGCAAGGACATCAAGTCCTTCATCGACACCGACAGCCGTGAGGAGGAAATTGACGGGCAAGTCTACACCATTCGCCTGCCGGTCAACGGCACCCAGCATGTCACGATCCAGGGCGTAGAAGCCGGCGTTCAGTTGGGCCTCGATTTCCTGCCCGGCATATTGAGTCATTTGGGCGTGATCGCCAACTATACCTACAACAAGGACAAGGGCTATGAAGGGCGTGACTATTTCACCAATGCCAGCCTGCCCTTCCCTGGCGTGTCGCGGAACAGCTATAATGCCTCGCTCTTCTATGATGATGGGCGCTTCGCCATTCGCGGATCCTATAACTGGCGCAGCCGCTATCTGATCAACGCGGTCGATCGCGGCAACAATCCGTCCTTTGGCGAAGCGTTCGGCCAGTTGGACGGATCAGCCAGCTATGTCGTCAACCCGCATGTCTCGCTGTTCCTGGAGGGCGTCAACCTGACCGATTCCACCCGGATCGAGAATGCCAACAGCATCTATCGCCGCAATGTCATCGAAACCTATGGCCGCCGCATCTATTTCGGCGTCCGGGCAAAGCTGTGACGCGGCGCGATACGCTGGCAGGCCTGGCGGGGGCTATGCTCCTGCCGGCCTTTGCCCGTGCCGCAACCGGCCGTCTGCTGCATCGGGACGATTTCCGGCATGGGCTGGGCCAATGGCAGATCGAAGCCGAAAAGCCCGCCACCGTGCGCGCGCAGGGCGGGCTGCTCGATATCGAAGCGCCCGCCGGGCTTACCCTGTGGTTCCGCCCGCTGCTCAAGGGGCCGATCGAAATCCGCTATCGGGCGCAGGCCGTGGCGCAGGGCGGACCGCATGATCGGGTGAGCGACCTCAATTGCTTCTGGATGGCCAATGACCCCGCAATGCCAGACGGCGATGTCCTGGCCCGATCGCGCAGCGGCAAGTTCGAGGAATATGACGGCCTGCAGACCTATTATGTCGGGCTGGGCGGCAACGGCAACAGCACCACCCGCTTTCGCCGCTATGTCGGCCGCGCCGGCGAGCGACCACTCTTGCCGGAAAATGACCTGCGCGGATCCGAAGACATGCTGGTCGCCAATCGCTGGCAGGATATCATCCTGACCGCAGACGGGGACAAGATCGCCTTCTTGCGCGATGGCCAGCGACTGTTCGCCTTTCAGGACGATCATCCCTACACCCATGGCCATTTCGCCCTGCGCACCACCGCCAGCCATCTGAAAATCCGCGACTTCACCGTCCGGGCCCTTCGCTGACCCAAGGAAACCGCATGCCCCTCTCTCGCCGCGCCCTGCTCCAGTCCAGCCTGTTGGGTGGCGCCGTGCTCGCCTTGCCGACACCCGCGCGCGCCGCGAAGGCGCCGCCGGCAACGAATGTGCATTGGCTGGACGGAAGCCCGCCCGCCTGGGACGGCGGCCAGAGCTGGGGCACGCCCTGGCCGCGCGGCACGTTGCGCGCCACGGACCGGCTTCAAGCCCATGGTGCAGATGGTACCATCTTGCCGCTGCAAAGCTGGCCGCTGGCCTATTGGCCGGACGGATCGATCAAATGGAGCGGCCATGCGCTGCCGGCGATGATCGACAGAGCCGCCTCCCAAGTCTCCATCGGCATCGGACGCAATCCGGCTCCAGCCCATCCCGTCCGGGTCGAAGAGTATGCCGATGTCGTGCTGGTGCATGTTGACGCAACATCCTGGCGGCTGCCGCGCGCAGGCAGCGCCATCATCGCCGCGGCAGAGCTGGATGGCCGAACCCTGCTGCGCAATGTCCATCTGCTGGCCAGTGCCCAGAATGCGGCGTCCGACGAGGAATCCGAAAATCTGTCGGTCCAGCGCTACACCAGCCGGATCGATGCGCTGACCGTCGAACAAAGCGGTCCGGTCCGTGCCGTCGTCAAGGTGGAGGGGAGCCATGTCGGCAACGGCCGCCAATGGTTGCCCTTCAGCCTGCGCCTCTATTTCACCGCCGACAGTCCGGCTGTCCGTATCGTCCACAGCTTCATCTGGGATGGCGACGCCGATCGCGATTTCCTGCGCGGTCTGGGGATCCGGGCGCAGGTGCCGATGGCCGCGCCATTGCACGATCGACATGTCCGCATTGCCACCGACGATGGCCTGTTCAGTGAAGCGGTGCGACCGCTTACGGGCCTGCGCCGCGATGTCGGCGAAGCCTTTCGTCAGGCACAGATTGACGGACGCGCAACCCCATCGGTCGACACGCTGCCGGATCGGCTGCGCCAGTTGCTCGACAATATCCCGGCATGGGGCGATTTCCGGCTGTTCCAGGGCAATGCCCAGGGTTTCACCCTGACCAAGCGCACCCGCAAGGGGCGTGCCCCCATCCAGTCGCTGGAAGGCGATCGCGCCCGTGGGCTGGCCTATGTCGGCACGCCCTCCGGCGGCGCGGCGATCGGCATGGCCGATTTCTGGAAACGCCATCCGGTCCGGCTCGACATTGACGGCGCGGCGGGAGACGCGGCCGACCTGACCGCCTGGCTGCATGCACCCGATGCGCCTGCCATGGACATGCGCTCCTATCGCGACGTGCTGGGGATGACCGATTATGCTCGCCAGAATGACGGGCTGGACATGACCTATGAGGATTATGAACCCGGCTGGGATCAGGCCAAAGGCATTGCCCGCACCAATGAATTGTGGCTCTGGGCGCTGCCCGCGACGCCCGATGCCGCAACGCTGGACAGCTATGCTGCCCAGGTGGCCCGCCCCGCCCGGTTGCAGGTCCAGCCGGATCGCATTCATGCCGCCGGCGTGTTCGGCGATTGGGCGCCGCGCGCGACCAGTGGTGCCCTGTCCCTGGCGATCGAGCGACAGAATGACCTGCTGATCGATCATTATCGCGACGAAATCGACCGGCGCCACTGGTATGGTTTCTGGAACCATGGCGACGTGATGCACAGCTATGACAGCGATCGGCATCAATGGCGGTACGACATTGGCGGCTATGCCTGGGACAATAGCGAATTGTCGACCGACCTGTGGTTCTGGTACAGCTATTTGCGATCAGGCCGGGCAGACATATTCCGCATGGCGGAAGCGATGACCCGCCACACAGGCGAGGTCGACGTCTATCATGCCGGCCCCTGGGCCGGCCTTGGCACGCGCCACGGCGTCCAGCACTGGAGTGATAGCAGCAAGCAGCCGCGCGTATCCAATGCTGCCTATCGCCGCATTTTCTATTATCTGACCGGCGACGAACGGGTCGGCGACCTGATGCGGGCGCTGGTCCATTCCGACCGCGTGCTGCAACATGTGGATATTGGCCGCAAGGTTGCCGATCGGGCGCCGGAATCGCTGCCACCCGGCGGCGTCGGCGCCGTCGTCAAACCCGCAGGATTGCCGGACGGCGTGATCCAACTGTCCTTCGGCACAAGCTGGGGCAGCCTGGTCGCCGCCTGGTTTACCGAGTGGGAAAGGACCGGCGACCACCGCTGGCGCGACCGCATCCTGGCCGGCATGGACAGCATCGCCGCCCTGCCCCGCCAATGGTGGGCCGGCGGCGCCAACTTCGATTTGGCCAGCGGCCGCTTCGTATCCGGCGGCGACCATGTCAGCGTCAGCCACCTCAATGCCGTCTTCGGCATTGTCGAAATCATGGCCGAACTTCTGCCGCTGGTCGATGCCCCCGCCTATCGCACCGCATGGATCGATTATTGCAAATGGTACAACGCCCCCGCCGACCAATGGGAAAGGCGTTTTGGCGAAGCGCCGCGCGGCCATAATCTGCGCCAGGCCCATTCGCGCCTGACCGCCTATGCCGCGCACGCGTTGCAGGACACGGCGCTGGCAGCGCGCGCCTGGAACGAATTTCAGGATGGCGAACTGAAACCGGGCCTGGCGACCATGCAGGCGGGCGACGGCATCGTGGAAATCCCCGGCCTGTCGACAAATGGCGCAGCCCAATGGGGGCTGGCAGCAATCCAGAATCTGGCCCTGGTCCCGCCAGATTGAACATCTCGATCAACGACCGATAAATTGCGACAATGATAAAAAAGGAAAAATCATAAATAGATAATATTCACCTATTCAATCTTACAATTCAAATGACGCCATAGTCATTTGATACAGATCACGGGACATATCTAAAAAAACATCACCAGCCACGTTTACCAACGAGAGCGGTGAATGACGATAATATCGCAAAGTCACGCGGACGGTTTCTCGCACCCGGCGCTACGGCGCCATCGCATCCATGATGTCCCCCGCGATGGCGATGCGCCACGGCTGCATGCGGACGCGGCCCGGCGCACAGTTCGGGACGAACGGCTGCACCGCAAGCAGCAACTGGCCGCGTCGCTGCGCCTGCTGGCCCAGCATGGCGTCGAGCCTGGCCTGGCCGGCCATCTGAGCGCCCGCGACCCTGAACATGTGGACCATTTCTGGGTCAATCCGGTCGGCGTCCCCTTTTCCCATATCCGGGTATCGGACCTGCTGCGGATCGACAGCGACGGGCGGGTCGTCGAGGGCGACGGGCCAGTCAACATCTCCGGCATCCCCTATCATCATGCCGTCCAGCGTGCCCGGCCGGACGTCGTCGGGATCGTCCATGCCCATAGTTTCCACGCCAAGACCTGGTCCGCCTTCCGGCAACCGGTCGAGCCGATCATCGCCGACCTCGCCGCCTTCCATGAGGATCAGGTGGTCTTCGTGCCCGACCGGTCGTTGGATGCCGCTACGGGGCGTGATGCCGTCGCGCAGCAGTTCGTCCAGTCACTGGGTGACCGCAACATTCTGCTCTGGGCCAATCATGGCCACTGGACCGTCGGCAACAGTGTGGAAAGTGCGGCCTGGCGCTTCATCGCCTATGAAAGCGCCGCCCGCGTGCAACTGACGGCACGGGCCGCCGGAGCACCGATCATCGATCCACCGTCCCAGCTTCCCTCTCCCGACCAGCGGGAAGGATGGGCCTGGCTCAGCTTTCTGCCCTATTGGGACGAGATCGTCCGCGCGCAGCCCGATCTGCTGGACTGATGAGCGCCCAGCTTTACTCCCGGCGGGCGCTGCTGGCCGGCGCCGGCGCCCTGACGCTGGCCGGATGCGGCGCCGCCACGGAACGGGCTTTGTCCGACGTGACCCTGAGCGTCTGGCGCTACAAGACGACGGCCGGCAATTTCATGGCGGCGGCAGGACAGGCCGACACGCCCTATCAGGTCCGTTACGTCGACCTGCCCGGCGGCCCGCTGGTGCTCAATGCCTATGCCGCCGGTGCGCTCGACTATGCCTATATGAGCGAAATTCCACCGGCTTTCGCGCTGCAATCGGGCACGCCGCTCAGGCTGATCGCGACCCACCAGGGCGACGTTAACAATAGCGGCGTGCTGGTGGTGAAGGGATCGAGCGCACGGCGATTTTCCGATCTGCGCGGACGTACGATCGCCTACACGCCCAACACCAACAATCACTATTATCTGCTCAAGCTGCTCGAAGCGCATGATCTGCGCCTGTCCGACATGCAGGCCGTCGGCCTGCCCGCCAACGACGCCAACGCCGCTTTCACGCGTGGTCATGTCGAAGCGATCGTCACCGGCGGCATTTCCGCCCTGCTGACCGAAAGCCTGCTCGGCGGCCGCTGGATCGTCCGATCGGTCGCGGGTCTCTATTCGGGCAATTTCTGCATCTCTGCCCATCCGGCCGCGCTGGCCGATCCGCTCAAGCGGGCGGCGATCCGTGACTATCTGCGCCGGGAACAGGCGACCTGGCAATGGATCGACCGGAACCCGGAACGCTGGGCGGCACTTTCGGGGACGCTCAGCAGCCAACCCGCCGCCCTGTTCCAGCGCCTGGCCCGCGAAGCAAGCCGGCCTGCCCTGATCGTCCCGCCCGCCAAGTCCGCCATCGCAAGCCTGCAACATGTCGCCGACGATCTCGCCCGCTTCGCACTGGTGCGGGATCGCCACGACCTGTCCGCGCTGTGGGAACCGGACCTGATCTGATTGGGCCGACCGTCACGAACATCTTAAAAAAGGGGGAATTTATGCGACATGAGATCAGCCGGTCGATTTTTGGCGCGCGACTTCAGTTATGGCTTTCCACCGCAACCCTGGCCGCGCTCGGGATCGGTTCGTCGGCGCTTGCGCAGGAACAACCTGTCCCGGCCCCAGCCCCAACCGATGCCAATGCCAATGCCGAGGGGACGATCGTCGTCGTCGGCAACCGCAGCCGCGCGACCACCGCGCTGGAAAGCCCGGTGCCGATCGATGTGATCGACGAAAGCCAGTTGGCGACATTGGGGGCAAACAGTTCGCTGCGCGACGCACTGGGCGTGTTACTGCCTAGTTTCAACTCGCTAACCGTCAGTTCCTCGTCCTGGAACAGCGTAGCGCGTCCAGCCGGCTTGCGCGGCTTGGGCGGGTCGCATGTGCTGGTGCTGGTGAACGGCAAGCGGCGCCACAATAGCTCGCTGCTCAACCTGTCGACCGGCAGCGTCGACCAGGGTGCCAATTCGGTCGATATCGACCTGATCCCGGCGGCCGCCATCAAACGGATCGAGGTGCTGCGCGACGGCGCGGCCGCCCAATATGGATCGGACGCGATCGCCGGCGTCATCAACATCGTGCTCAAGGATGACGACCATGGCGGCACGCTGACGGTGAACGGCGGCAAGCGCTACAGCTACCGCGGCAATTCCGACGGGCGTAATATCGAGGCAGGCGGCAATATCGGTTTCAAGCTGGGGCCGGACGGGTTCGTCAACATTGCCGCCAGCGCCAAGGACAATAATCATGCCCGCCGCGCCATTCCCGCGACCGGCGCCTTCTATTATCCGCTGGCCAATGGGCAGCCCGACCCGCGCGAGAGCCGGGACAAGACGGTGTTTACCGGCGGCCTGCCCGACCTGCGCGCACTGACGATCCTCTATAATGCAGAACTGCCGCTTTCGCCGGCCGCAACCCTCTATTCCTCCTCGACCTGGTCGACGCGATCCGCGATCATCGGGCAGAATTTCCGGCGCCCCAATTCCACCAATGCGGTGCTGTCCATCTATCCCGATGGCTATGCGCCCAACTACACGCTGGACGAGAATGATTTCCAGATCCTCGCCGGCATCAAGGGCGAAGCGGGGGGCTGGAGCTGGGATCTGTGCAGCACCTATGGCGAGAACCGGTCGAAGAACGGCTCTACGGAGAGCCTCAACGCCTCCTTGGGCGATGCAAGTCCAACCGAATTCTGGACCTTCACCGCGAAGTTCGCCCAGTGGACCAACAATCTCGACATTTCCAAGGGCGTGGACATCGGCCTCGCCGAACCGCTGAAAATATCCTTCGGCGCCGAACATCGCTACGAGCGCTTCCAGACCATCGCCGGCGACCCGGAAGCCTATGCCAACGGCCTTTACCAATATCCCGCCGGCACGCCGCTGGCCGGCCGCTATGCCACCATTGGCGCGCAGGGGGCCATCGTGCTCACGCCCGAGGATGCCGCAAAGCTGACCCGCAACAGCTATGCCGCCTATGTCGACATGGGCATCAATCCGGTGCCGCGCTGGTTCATCGGCCTCGCTGGTCGGGCCGAACATTATGACGACAGCGCCGGCGACACGCTGAACGGCAAGTTCACGACCCGCTACGACTTTGACGATCATTTCGCGATCCGCGGCACGATCAGCAACGGCTTCCGCGCGCCATCGCTGGCCCAGTCCGCCTTTGCCCAGACATCGAACCAATATACCACCGTCAACGGTGTCCAGACCTTCATCACCGCCAAGTCGGTGCGACCGGGCACGCCGATCGGCGATGCGCTCGGCGCCAAAGCGCTGACGCCGGAGAAATCCTTCAACCTGAGCGCCGGTTTCACCTACAGGCTGGGCACGCGCTTCAACCTGTCGGTCGATGCCTATCAGATCAAGCTGGACGATCGCATCGCCCAGACCGGCTATCTGACGGGCGCGGGCGTCAGCGCCATCCTGGTCGCCAACGGCTTCGACCCCAATTATTCGGTGCGCTATTTCGCCAATGCGATCGACACCCGGACCCGCGGTGTCGAAGCGGTGGCCAACTATCTCCAGCCGCTGGGCGAGGACAAATCGATCCGCTTCACGCTCGGCTATAATTACAACAAGACCAAGATCACGCGCGTGGCCGACAATCCGCCGGAACTGGCGGCGCTCAACCTAACATTGTTCGACCGTCAGGCGCAGGGCTATATTTCCGGCGACCTGCCCAAATCGAAGGTGATTCTGGGTCAGGACCTCAAGCTTGGCAATCTCCAGCTCAACCTGCGCGAGACTCGTTATGGGTCGGTCGCTTTCCTCGGCACCACGGCTGCGACCGACCAATTCTACGGAGCCAAATGGATCGCGGACATCGACCTGTCCTTCCAGGCGACCCGCAACATCAACGTCGCGATCGGCGCGAACAATTTCTTCGACACCTATCCCGACAAGAACACGCTGTCGGATACCAACGGTTTCCCGCCCTATCCGGCCCAGTCCCCGTTCGGCTTCTACGGCGGCTATTATTATGGCCGCGTGGCCTTCAGCTTCTGATGGAGACGCAGGCATGACCCACCCCTCCGGCACGCTCAAGCTCGGCGCCTTCCTGTCGGGGCACGGCTCGCATAATGCGAGTTGGCGCCTGCCGGAGGCAGATGTCGATGCCTCGCGCAGCTTCGCCCCCTATGCCCGCGTCGCCCAGAAGCTGGAACAGGGACTGTTCGACGCGATCTTCCTCAACGACAGCGTCGCCATTCCCGATCTCGACGCGGATTCGCTGGCCCGCTCGGCACAGGGGATGCGCTGGGATCCGCTGACGCTGCTACCCGCGCTGGCCGTGGTCACCAGCCGGATCGGCCTCATCAGCACGGCCAACACCACCTATAACGAACCCTATACGCTGGCCCGCCGCCTCGCCTCGCTCGATCATCTGAGCGCGGGACGAGCCGGCTGGAACCTCGTCACCTCGCTCGGCGGCGGCGAGAATTTCAACCGCGAGGACCATGTCCTGCATGCCCAGCGCTATCGGCGCGCGGAGGAGTTTTTCGACGTCATCACGGGCCTGTGGGACAGTTGGGAGGATGACGCCTTCGTCCAGGACAAGCAGAGCGGCATCTGGGCCGACCCCGCCAAGCTCCACCGGCTCGACCACAAGGGCCCCCATTTTTCGGTGCAGGGGCCGCTCAACGCAGCCCGCCCGGTTCAGGGCTATCCCGTCATCGCTCAGGCCGGATCATCCGATGACGGGCGCGAACTCGCGGCACGGACAGCGGAGATCATCTTCACCGCCGCCCAGACGATCGACGAGGCGCTGGCCTTCGGCGCGGACATCACGGCGCGCCTCGGCCGCCATGGTCGCAAGCGCAGTGACGTGCGCATCCTGCCCGGCATATCGGTCTATGTCGGACAGGATGCCGAGGAAGCCCGTGCCCGCTACGAAGCGCTTCAGGATCTGCTCGATCCGGTTTCCGCGCTCAAGGGCATATCCCGCTTCGTCAATATCGGCATCGACCTGTGGACTCTGCCGCTGGACGAACCGGTCGTACTGCCCGCCGCAATCCCCGTCACCAACACGCACAAGAGCCGCCAGCAACTGGTGATCGACCTGATCCGCCGCGAACAGCCAACGGTGCGGCAATTGCTGCGCAAGATGGTCGCCGGCGGGCATCGCATCCTGTTCGGCAGTGCGCGCGACATTGCCGATGACTTTGAGCATTGGTTCCGCGCCGGCGCGGCCGACGGGTTCAACATCATGTTCCCCGACCTGCATGGATCGGTCGACCGTTTCGTCGAGGAGGTTGTCCCCGAACTGCAGCGGCGCGGTCTGTTTCGCACCGCCTATGAGGGCGCCACGCTGCGCGACAATCTGGGCCTCGATCGCCCGGACAACCGCTTCACCCGTCCCCCGCCAGTGGCGGCTGTCAGGAACTGAGCGGCGCTTCATCCCCAAGATCTTAGAACAAGGAAACGGACATGTCCCAGACCCATGACCCAATCGACCAGCATTGGGCCGATCTTCTCTCCCCCGGCCGACGGCAATTGCTGCGCGCCGGCGGACTGGCGGCTGCCGGTGGCCTGATCGGGGCGCCGGCCTTTGCCGCCGGTCCTGCGCCCTCTCCCGCCGCCATCGCCGCCCATACGGGCAAGAGCCCCTGGGGCTATGCTACTACCACGGAACCGACACCCCGCCCCCTGGCGGTGCGACCCGGCGAGGAGCATGGTCTACCCGATCGGCCCCGCGCCTATACCGATATCAAGAGCTACCACGCCCATATCTATTTCGACGAGGATAGTTACGAGAAGGCAGTCCGCATCCGGCAATGGACGGCGGAACGCTTTGCGGTGGAACTGGGCAACTGGAATGCGGAGCCGCGCGGCCCGCATGTCACGCCATCCTTCTATTTCGGCTTCGGCACCGACCTGCAGCCGCTGATCCTGCCCTGGCTCCAGCTCAACAGCCTGGGCCTGACCATCCTTGTCCATCCCAATACCGACGATCCGCGCGCCGACCATCTCCATTATGCCCTGTGGGTGAACCGGTCGCAGCCGGTCAACGCCTATGGCATGAAGAAGCCGGACCTTGCGGCTGGCGAGCCGGCGGTAGAGCAAATCTATCCCAATACCCAGCCGACGGTCGCGATCGAGCGTAGCTGATGGGCGCTGCGACGGAACAAGCGGGCCGGCATTATGCCATCGTCGGCGGCAGCAGCGGCATCGGCCTTGCCGTGGCGAAATTGCTGGTCGCGCGCGGCGACAGGGTGCTGATCGGCGGGAGATCGCCCGACCGATTGTCCAGCGCCATCGCGACATTGGGGGATCAGGCCTCCGCCCGTCCCATCGACACCGGCGATCGCGCGTCGATCGCGGCCTTCTTCACCGATGTGCCGGCACTCGACGGACTATTCACCCCGGCCGCCAACTATCGCACCGGGGCCTTTCGTGACGGCGATGTTGACACAAGCGAGGCACTATTCGATGCCAAATTCTGGGGGCAATATTGGACCGTCCACGCCGCCTTGCCGCTGTTGAAGCAAACAGCATCGGTCGTGCTGATGTCGGGTGCGGCCTCGGTCAGGCCGATCGGTGCCCCGGCCTATGCCGCCTGCAATGCAGCGCTGGAGGGGTTGGCGCGTGGCCTCGCGTTCGAATTGTCCCCGATCCGGGTCAATTGCCTGTCGCCTGGCACAACCGACAGCGCCCTGTGGCGGGGGCGCCCCGCGCCGCAACGTGAGGCCGCCTATGCCCATTGGAACGGACTCTGCCTGACCGGGCGCCCCGCCCATGTCGAGGAACAGGCACATTCTGCCTTGTTCCTGCTCGACAATGGCAACATGACCGGCGCCACCCTGTTCTGCGATGGCGGCTATAGTTTCCGCTAGGCGATGTCCGTGTCCGCCCGTCGCGCGGCATAACGGCGGGCGGCAATCTCCGCCCCTTCGCGCAACAAGGGGCCGAGTTGCCAGAAGTCCTGCAGATGCGGCGCCTCGGGCGGTGCATCGCGATCCCAGCCATAATCATGGCGTAGCCGCCCGACATGCCCCATGGCCAGCGCCTCAGCGGCGGACAGGCTTGGTGCGCCCTCCTGCTCGGGCGCGACATAGAGGGCATCGGCCGGGCAATAGAGCTCGCACATGAAACAGGTCTGGCGCTGGTCCAGCCGTGCGATCAGCGGCACCCCGTCAGTTCCGGCATCGAAGACATGGGTGGGACAGGCCGTCACGCAGCTCTGGCAACCGGTGCAGCGCTCCTCGAATATCTGCGCGATCATGCGGCGATCCCCTGCGCTGCGGGCCGTTCCGGACGGGTCCAGACGTGATTCAGCCCTGCGACCAGCAAGCGGCTCTGCTGCGCCGGATCGGTCCCCGGCCGATCGATGCGCATATGCATGCCGCGACTTTCGTCGCGCGCCAGCGCCGCCGCCAGGACCCAGCGCGCACACGCCGCCATTGCCGCATGTTCGCGCAAGGCCACCGCCGCCAGCCCCTCCGCACGGCCATGATCCGCGATCGTGCGCCAGACTGCCTCGACCGCGTCCCGGTGCCGCACGAGCTTGTCCGCGCTGCGCCACAGCGCTGCATCATAGCCGATGGTGGCGGCCTGGATGATCGGCAGACCCTCACGGGCGTCGGCGAGCCGTGCGGTGGAAGCGGGGCGCAGGCCTGCCGTGCCGGCCACCTGCACCGGCGTGTCGCCTCGTCGTCCGGTCCGACGTGCATGGGCCGCCGCAGCGGCGCCGGCGATCCGGCCAGAGGTCAGCGCCCAGGCGGCATTTTGCGCGCCGCCGCCGCTGGTGGCGCCGGCAACCAGTTCGCGCGTGGCGCTGTCACCCGCCGCATAGAGATTGGCGACGCTGGTCTCGCAGCCGTCGCCGACGATCTGCAGCTCGCCGGTGCCGCGGACCGTGCCTTCGCCGAATAGTCGCACCGGGAAGCGATCGCGAAACAGATCGATCCCCTTGCGCTCGAACGGCGCGAGCGAGGCGGGCTGGATGCGGCGCAGGCCCCGTTTGAGGGCGTCCGGCGCCTCGGACAGGTCGGCCAGGACGGGTCCAGCCTCCAGCGCGTGGGCCAGGGCACGCAGATGCGCCGCCTCCCCGCTCATCGGTGGCGGCACGTCCAGTTCGCGGCCTTCGGTATCGAAGAAGCGGGCCGCGAAATAGGGCAGCGTCCGGGTCGAATTCCAGGCCGGCGAGAGGGAATAGGATACGGAAAATTCCATGCCCGACAGCGCAGCGCCGGCCTCCGCCGCCATCAACAATCCATCGCCGCTATTGCCATGGCTGCCGATCAGCCCGGATCAGAAGGCGCAGCCGCCAGTCGCGATCACGACTGCACCCGCGCGCACTGTCCAGGCCTGTTGCTTCAGCCGCGCATAGCCGGCCGCCCCCGCCACCGATCCATCGGCATGCAGCAGCAGTTCCAGCGCAGGATGATGATCCAATATGGTGACACCGGCATCCTGCGCAAAGCGACGCAGGGCACGCATATATTCCGGCCCGCGCACACCGGAGTAGAAAGTGCCGCCCTTGCCGTCGCCGGCGAAGGGATAATAGCCCGCCAGTTGCGGCAGGGCACGCCAGCTTTCATCGATGATACGCGCCATCCAGGCCCGTTCGGCCAGGCCGAAGCTGCGGGCGTAACGCTCCTCGATCGCGGCCTCGCGCCGGCCAGGCTCGGGCGCGACCCACCAATGATTGGGACCGCCGGTCGCCGTGACGCCGCTGGTCCCGACAAAGCCCTTATCCACCAGCAGCACGTCGGCGCCCGCCTGTGCCGCCATGATCGCTGCCCAGCAGGCGGCCATGCCACCGCCGATGATCAGGACATCGGCGCTGCGCGTGATCGGCGCGGCTTCGCTCATTCGGCGGCAATAGCGGCGGGCGAAGGCGCAATGCCGCTGTAGCGGTTTTCCGGCACCGGCAGGCCAAGATGGCCGCGCAGCGTGTCATGCGCATATTCGGTGCGGAACAGGCCCCGCGCTTGCAGGATCGGCACCACCTCCTCACGGAAGCGGCGGAACGGTTCGGGCGAACCGGCGAATTGCGAGCGCCAATCACCGAAGCGATCGACGGCCAGGCGCAGTGTCACACCCGCCTCCTGCGCTGTCTGGATGATCCGCTTGGCCTGCCCCATATAGCTGTGGTCGAGCGCTTCGCGACCGGCGTCTTCGATCGCGCGAGCCTTCTCATCTGATAGGCTCGGGATCGAGCCAACTCGACTGGTCGCCACCCGCCCCCTCCAGGATCGCGCCCTGATGCAGTTGGCTGTGCGTTTCGTCGGCCATCGTCGCCTCCCTTGGATGAGACGAGCGTAACCGTGCGGGCCCCACCGGCATAACGAGAGCTTCTCATAGGCTGTTGTGAAAGGCTGATGAACAGGTTGTTGCAGAAGAATGCAACGAAAAGGCCAAGTTCATTAGTTACGGATTACCTCCGAAAATGCTGCTCAAGTGACGTTGATTTTCTAAAAATCCGCTTCCTGTTGACAGTGTAGGAACGCGTCCCGTCCGGTCAGCGGGTCACGTCCGTCAATGTGGTGTAATTTCGGTGCTGGCCATCGGGCTGCATTTTCAGGCGGCCTTGGGTGTAATCTGTAGCGGCTGAACCTCCTCGGTTATGGGTGTGGCAAGGGCGGCCATGCCCTCGATCTGCATG